>JAKLEG010000164.1 GCA_022703175.1 Myxococcota bacterium
CCGCTGAGGCTCGGCGCCGCGTGCGCCCCCTTACCTCGTTTGAGAATGCCGGTCGCGTGAACCTGATGTTTGGCCGCGAGGCGCCTTCGCTCCCTGCCCTCGATGACTATGAGCGCAGCACCACCTACCGCGTGGTGTTACGCAGCAACGACCTGACGCGCATGGCCGCCGCGTTAAATGCGATCTACCGCCACCCCAAAGCGGGTTACCCCGAAGAGCTGCACGTTGAGCAACTGGAGAATGCCATCTTCTCCGAGCTCTCGCGGGTTTTGGGTCGCCCCCAAGGCACGCTGCGCCGCAGTGCGCGACTGGCCGCTGGAGCACCGCCGGGCCCACCCGATCGCTCCGAAGAGGTCGCTGCCTGTGAGCCGCTGCCGGTGCTTCCAGGGCACAAAGCACTGGGCGCCTTCGCCGTCGAAACGCATTTGGTGTTGGGTGAAGCCGGGCATGGCGTTGAGTTGTTAGCGCGCCCGGGCATTTGGTTCGCCTACTTGGAGCAAGCCGTTGACGCCGCCGCCAACGACGCCAACCCCAGCCAATTGCTGGTGGTGCACGCCAACGCCCTGCATCAGTTGGCCGCCCTACGAGCCCAAGCGACGGCGCTGAGCGAGGCGTTGACCCTTGGTGGCGCAACGATGGCCGTGGTGGACGCCGAGATGGCCCGCGACCCGATCTTCAGAAAACATCTGGGCTATGCGGGCACCGCGGTGGTGGACCAACGTGGTGTGCAGGTGCACTTGTCGGGCCAGGGTCGTGTGGTGGCGCGCCTGGCCGAAGCTGGTGACCAGGTGATCTACGTCGGCCTTGCACTCAAGTAACGGCCTGACACAGCTTTAACGCTCAGCCGCCTTACAACAAGGCGCCTGACCTACATCACCACACAGGCACGCGGTTCCCATCCGTCCGTCCTCACCCGACCAACCCGATGACGCTGCAACACACGCTTCAGGAGGTTGGTCGTGAAACGCATCGACTCGGGCTCGGTTGTCATTCCTGTGGTTGTGCCCCCCCCGCTGCTCGCTTCACCCGCTCATGCCCTGTCGCACCAGGCAACGACGCCCACGCTGCAGGTGGGCGCCACGCTGGTGCTCGCGGCGCATGGTGTGGTGCGCATCGTCAGCATCGGCAGTGAGCACGTCGGCGGAGTCGAAGTACGCATGGTTGGTTTCGAAGCGTTGCGGGACGGTACCCGCATCTGGCTACCGGAAGCGCGACTGGGCGAGGCCGGCCTCAGAGCGTTGTTGACCCGCGAGCAACTGCCGCGCCTGCTCACGCTTTTAACCGAAGGTGCTAATGAGCGGCGGCCTCCCTGTTATAAGTGGCATCGCATACTGCAAGACAAACTGAATCGCGGCGACCTGCAGGCCACCGTTGAGGTGTTGCGCGATCTGGCTCAGCTGCACCACGAACGTCCACTGTCGGCCACCGAGCGGCACCTGTACGATCGCGTGCGCGAGGATGTCATCACCGAGATCGCGCTGGTGACCCACCGCTCACCACGCGGGGTGGAACGGCAACTGGACAGACTCGCAGGAGGGGGGGGCGCTAAGAAGCGCTAGGGACGTCGGCGGCCGCAGAGACAAAGTCACCGTGAGCATAGTAGGCGGACAACAGCGCATCCTTGGCCACAAAGCGCGCCTTGAGCCAAGCCGTCAATGCCTCCTCCTCATCGGGAAGGTCACTGAGCACAAACCGCTGCACGTGCAAATGCACTCGGCGAACATAACCTAGCGTGTACTGCCAGAGCGTTGGCACTCCGTCCGGATAGCCGATGGTGACGTCGTAGACCGCGGCCACGTGACCGCGCAAGCCCTGCACCGAAGCCACAAAGCCTTTGGTGCGTGGCACCAAGAGATGTTGCAACACGGGTTCTCCGAGCTTTTGCGCGTAGACCTGTGCCTTGGCGAGCTTGTCGGGCGTCAGGCGCGTACCTTCCGGAAAACTCATGAACCACATCGGCACGCGGTGCTGCACCAGCCCCGCAAAGGTACGCAAAACCGAGGCGCGATCTTTGGCCCAATCGCGGCGCAAAAACAGGCATCCCAACATGGCCATGCCCCAACCCGCGCCCGGTACGAACTTCATCGGGTATTTCACCATCCACTTCAGGTCGCTCAGCCGCCCCTTGGTGCTGGCATAGACAAGCAGAAAGTTGATGTCCGGCATCTGCTGGTGGTTGGCGATGACAATGGCGTTCTCAGCCATGGGCACCGGATCGCCGCTCACCGTCACGTGCACACCGTACAGCCGCTCCGATAGCCAAACACTCAATCCCCACCAGATCCCTGCCAACTGCCGGTTGAGCGCGCGAAAAGCTTGGCCGGAAATTGGCCACACAAGCAGGGTGAAAAGCTGCAACAGGTTGAACACCAGCAGTGACACAAACAAAAATGCGGCTGCCGGCACGCCAACGCAGAAGCCGTACACGCGTCGGCCCAGGTTTTCGGGATCTTGCAGGGGTGGAAGGGGCATGGCGCCGGACCTTAATCGAAGCGCCTTGTCGCCCACAAGCAGATCTGTTGCCGCAGCGCAGCACGAAAGCGCGCCAAGCCGCAGCCCAAAGGCGGCGCGCCGCAATGCTGACACTAAACTGCGTGCCCTGATCTAAATGTCATGCCTAACACCCTAACGCGCCAAGCTGTAGCCGCTAACTACCTGAAATGACGAATGATCGGTTTTTCGTATGGCCGGCACAAAACCTGCATAGGCAACTGTAGACGCTTGATAACGCAACAATATTACGGTTCGTGCCGATGCTGGTGACACCATGGAACTGACGCTTAAACTCATCAAGATCTCGCTCATCGCCGCAGTGGTATTCGTTGTCATGATTGGCTTGTACGCTTTCCATGGTTCGGTCAGCTTGCTTCGCAACGCGTTGTTCGGCAAACCGGTCAAACACAGCACCGTGCGGCGGCCGCGCCAACCCGTGGTGCCGCGCTTGATTCTGGTTTCCGAGCCCTCTGGCATCCACCCTGGCCGTGCTGCTGCCTAGTCACTGCTAACCCCATCTCCTAGCGTTTTCTCGGCGTTTCTTGCTATCACCCCCTAAACAAAATTAGCCGCTGACCTGGTCGCAAGACTATGTAGGATAACTGCGGTGAGCTTCGGGCACGCCCAGGTGCTGTGCCACAAACGCCGATAAAAGGATGCTGCCATGACCCGCGTTGATGAAAACCGCGATGTTCAACAGGCCCTGGAAAAACGCCGGCAAGAAGAAGTCGACCGGACCAAGGCCCGCGAAAAATCACAAGAATTTTCAAAAGTCATTGCCCAGCAAAAAGACCAGTCACAAAAGAACGTCAGCCGCCAAGTCGTGAAAACGCACACTCAAGCGCAGGGGCAGAAGTCCTCGGCCCAGAGCGCGTTGTTGGCGCGGCAGGGCATCCAGGGCAAGAACTTCCAACAGGAGCTGCAAGGGCGCGGCGATGCCTCGAAAAACGACAAGCAAAGCCAAGTGAAGTCTCGCGACAACGAATCGCAAGACACCAAGCGCGCAAGCGACGATGGCCAGATGAAGGCCGACAAGAAGCGTGTGGACCAACAGGGCGATAAGCTGGCCGCGATCTCGCGCGACGACCGCCAGAAGGGTGGTGGTGGCGACAGCGAAATGGGCGGCGGCAAAGACAGCGGCGGCGGCGATAAAGGCATGGGCACCCAGGGTTCGGCCACCCCGCAAGCTGCCGGCCAAAACGTTCAGGCCACAACCAAAACCGAAGGAGCGGCGGGCGCGCGGCTCCCCACCGAAACCCTGAATGCCTTGGTCGACAAGGTCTTTGTGGGCTTGAACAAAGAGGGACTCTCCGAGTTCCACATCCAGTTCAAAGACAACGTCTTGGCCGGCTCCTCCTTGAAGGTGAGCGCCAAGGACGGCAAGGTGAGTGCGACCTTCCATACGACCAATGCCAATGTGAAGCGCCTCATCACCTCCAGCGAGGGTGAACTCTCCCGCGCCTTCACAGCCAAAGGCATGACGCTTCTGCGCCTTGAAGTGATTGGGCCCTGATGTTACCGTCCCGCGCCGGGACGCATGCCGAAAGTACGCCCATTTACGTTCGCTGGCCTGAAGAAATTCACGGCCGAGCAAGTCGCGGTGGCAGAAAGCTTTGCCACCTATCTCTCCTACAGGCCATTTCAGCCCGAATTCGAAACTAGCTTCGGCGTGGTGCTTGAGCGCTGCCTGAAGATGCCTTCACAAGTGAAGGCCACCGAGCTACGGCCTTTGGCACGCGCGGAGTTGTCGACGTTGTTACCGACCACCAGCTGCCTGGTGGTGTTGGGTGCAGCGCCCAGCGAAGCCAAAATTTTGGTTGAGCTGGACATGGCTCTGGTTGGCTTTGCGATCGAGCGTTTGTTGGGCGGCACGGGCGAAGGGGCGCAGATCTTGCGACCCCTCACCGAAATCGAAGAGGGTGTGCTGTCCTTTGTGATTCTGAAGCTCCTGCAACATATGAACACCGGCTGGCAAAATGGCGCCCAGCTGTCGCTTAGCCTCGATCGTTTCGCTGCCAAGCTTGCCGATCTTCAGCCCCTCGTAGATGCCGAGGCCGGCTACCACTTGGTGGGTGTTCGCGTGTCGGTGGGCCGCACCAACGGCTACGCACGCATCTTGTTACCGCAGAGCCTGGTGCAAAAGAGCTTCGCGTCGCCTGCAGGGGTCGGCGCCCCTACCGCCCAGGAGCTTGCGTATATGCGCAAGTGTTTACCCTCGCTGGGCGATCTTGTGGTGCAAGGCCGAGTCGAAGCCGCCACGTTGGATTTGGGCCCCGATGAGATGAGAAAGCTGGAGGCGGGGGACATCATCATTCTCGAAAACCATCAGCTGCAAAAAACTGCTGATGGTCTGGCGGGTGGCGCCTTTATCAAACTCGGCTTGGGTAAGAACGGCGGGCTTGCGGGGCAGGTGGTATGCGAAGGTGACCACGCTCGCTTCCAAGTCACCGAGATCCTCATTCAGGAAGAACCTGTGGAGTCAGCCATGGTGCAAGATGCCGACAACAAAGGCGTGGTGGGGGATACCGGCGCAGGCCAAGAGGACAACCTTGAGGGTACGCATGGCCTGTTGCGGGATGTCCCGGCCCCTGTCGTAGTTGAGCTCGGCCGCATCAAGCTGAATGCAGCCCAGGTCACGCGCTTGCGCAGCGGCCAGATCATTCGGCTTCCGCGCGGCCCCAACGATCCGGTGGACCTGGTGGTGAACGGCAAACTGTTTGCCCGCGGCGAGCTCATTGAGGTGGATGGCGAGTTGGGTGTGCGCCTGACCCAGGTCGTTGGAGCAGCCTAGTGATGTTGTCGTTGTACCTCACCGTCGCTCTGGCCGTGGTTCCTCCTACCCCCGAAGCCAAACCCGAAACCGTGTGGCCCTCGGCCACACTTACGAAGCCCCTCCCAGTGGACCAAGCGTCGCCCGCCAACGCCCCGTTGGGTGGTGACGTGAGCGCTGAGAAAAAAGCGCAGGCCAAAGAGGCCATGGAGCGCCTCGAAGAACAGGAGCGCTCGTTTTCTGGCCAGATCATCCGGACCTTGTTGTCGCTCTTGGTGGTGGTGGGGCTGATCTACTTGGTGTTCCGCGTCATTGTGCCGCGGTTCTTCGGCGTGGCGTTGCCCACCCGCAACGGCAAATCGCTGCGCGTGTTGGAACGCGTACAGTTGGACGGCCGTCACAGCGTGGTGGTGATTGAGCTCGATGGGCAACGGCGTCTGTTGTTGGGCACCAGTGAACGTGGGGTCGAGCTGTTAATGGAGCTCGGTGGCGCCTCTGCGCCATTGGGCGCGCAAGCCTCCGGGAGCTTTTCGAAAGTTCTGAACAAGACGCAAAGTGCAGAACCGACGCCGCAAACCTGCGGCCCTGAGGATGCTCATCATGGCTAGATCCCTCGGAACCAAACTGGCTACGGCTTCGAGCCTCCTCGCTGTGCTTTTGTATGCAACGGCAGCCCACGCGCAAAAGATCGACACGGTGTTGGGCAAGGAAAGCATCACCAATCGGCCGTTGTTGTTGTTGCTCGCGATCACCGCAATGGCGCTCGTGCCATTTGTGTTGATCATGGTGACCTCGTTCGTCAAAATCGCCGTCGTACTGTCGATCGTGCGCCAGGCTATCGGCACCCAGCAAATCCCGCCGACGCAGGTCATCACTGGTTTGGCCATCATTCTGACGGTTTATATTATGATGCCGGTGGGCCTGGAGATTTATCACAACTCCCAGTCGGTGATTCTCAAAGAGATGCCGGGCGGCTTCAACATGGAGAGCATCAACGGCCAACAGCTGATGCGCTTGGGGCGCGAGGCGCAGGAGCCGATGAAGGAGTTCCTCATTAAGAACGCCCACGCCAAAGACCGCATTATGTTCTACAAACTAGCCTTGAATATGCGTAAGCCGATCGATCGCGCCGACATGACCGACGAGGATTTTTCGGTGATCGTGCCGGCGTTCGTCATTAGCGAGCTCAAAGAAGCTTTTCAGATCGGCTTCATCTTGTTTGTGCCGTTTCTGGTCATCGACATGGTCGTCAGTAACATCTTGATGGCGTTGGGCATGCAAATGCTCTCCCCCACCACGATTTCACTGCCGTTCAAGATTTTGCTCTTCGTGCTCGTGGATGGCTGGTATCTGATCAGCCGCGGGCTCGTGCTCACCTACCAATAAGCGAGGCCGAGCATGGACCAACAGATCATCGATTTTATTCTGCGCATCACGACCGAAGGGTTGTTGATGATCGTCATTGTCTGCGGCCCGCCGATCATTTTGTCGATGATCATAGGCCTCGTGATCTCGCTGTTTCAAGCAGTCACACAGATTCAAGAAGCGACCCTAACCTTTGTGCCCAAGATGATCGTGATCTTCGCCGCGTTGGCGGCGCTCGGGCCGTGGTTGGGCTCGTCGCTGTTGCGCTTCACCGAGCTGTGCTTCGAAGAGTTTCCGAAGTTGTTATTCTAACCGGCGCCGCTTAAGCACGTATGGACGAGTTCCTCAGACAGGCGGGCATCGCCCTTAACTACAACCGCGAAATGCTGGTCGTGGCGTTGATCCTATGTCGGACGATGCCAATGATCATGCTGACGCCGTACCTGGCTGGCAAGCTTGCGCCCAATGAAGTGAAGATGGGCTTGGGGTTGCTCATCGCCATCATCGTCTGGCCGATCACGCGCGAACATGGTGCCGACAAGATCCCGATGAACGCGCTGCCGTTCATCATGTTGATGATCAAAGAGGTGTTTGTTGGCTTGGCCATTGGCTTCGTCAACGCTCATGTCTTTTGGACCGTGGAGATGGCGGGCCGCCTGATCGATACCGTGCGCGGCTCATCGATGGCTGAAGTGATGGTACCCGAATCGGGCACCCGCGCCACACCCGTGGGCGACATGTTCTACCAACTCTTGGTGATCATCTTTTTGGCGATGAACGGCCACCACATTTTTTTCGAGGCCTACTTTTATTCGTTCGCTAAGATCCCGTTGGATGTGGGCATTCCGATCGGTCCCGAGCTCGGACCCTTTGTCGACTACACCATCCGCCTCACGGGTGACCTGCTCACGGTGTCGCTGGTGTTGGCCGCACCGGTGGTGGCGGCGACCTTCATCACCGATGTGGTGTTCGGCATCCTGAACCGCGTCGCGCCGCAGCTGAATGCCTACTTCATGTCGATGCCGGTCAAAGCCATGGCGGGTATCATTTTGATCCTGATCGCGATGGAGCCATTCGTGGAGCGCCTGAAGGCCTTCGTGGTTTGGTCGCTGCAGAGCGTTGAACACACGATCGAGCTGCTCACCAAGGTCACCTAGGTTCCATAACTTCGACCTCTGGGGACGATGCAGAGGCCTGCGCCCCATGGTACGATTTTCGACGTTGGAGTTCGTTGCCGCGCGAGATGACGTCAGAGCGCCAGGTGGGTTTCTCGGATGATCGCACGACGCCTACACGGCATCCTGGTTCTTCGGTACTCGGTTGTGCCAATCGTTTTGCTCTTGTCGTTGGGCTGCAGCCAGCCCACCTCAGACAATGGTGCTTGTGCTGAATCCACCGAATGCGCTGCCGGCTACATTTGCGGCTCTCGGGGCAGTTGCGTCCAAGTATGCAACAGCAACAGCGAGTGTCAGTCACGAGCACAAAGCTGCGTGCACGGTGTCTGCATCACGCTCGCGGACGCCACATGCGCCAGCGCCGCAGATTGCACGGAGCCGGGACCCTGCGGCGAAAGCTTAGGCATGAGCTGTGATGCGGGGGTGTGTCACTATCCGCCCCGCAGCGAAGGCAGCACCTGTGACGATGGCCAAGTCTGTACCCAGGATGATCACTGCGATACGCGCGGTAACTGCATAGGAACGCTGCGCCTATGTGAGACACCACCCGCCAATGAATGCCTGGATGCATCGACCTACCGTAGCTACGGGGCACAGGGCGCATGCGCCGAAGCCACAAGCGGCTGTACCTACGACGCTACCGATGTCGCGTGTCCTGATTGTGTCAATGCCTGCCTCGATACCTGCCGTAACGTTCGCTGCACCGACACTCAAGGAGGCTGCCGCACTGATGGCCGATGTGTTCCTGGTAATCCACCCACATGCGCCTACAGCAACCTCGCCTATGGCACGTTATGCGATCTGCCCGGATCGCCTACGAACAGCAAAGATGGTGTCTGTAACTCAGGTGCGTGCGTCGAGTGTCTGACCGCGGTGGACTGCAAGACCCCACCCAGTGCCCACGCCGAGTGTTTCACCCCAAGCTGTGAACAGGCTCACTGTGTCTATGCACCACAACCTACAGTGCTCTGCGAGCCGTTGCGCTGTCAGGACGGTTACATCTCGTTGGCGCGCAGCTGCGGCGCGACAGGTGATTGCCCAGACGCTGGTGCGCTCAGTTGTCACGGCTTCAATTGCGCGGCCAACGACCTGGATTGCCTCACCACCTGCACCACCATCGCCGATTGTTTGCCCGGGCTCGCATGCAACGCGGCCCACACCTGTACGGGCCTGCTCCCCGATGGTGGCCCCTGTATGGATGTGGGGAGTGCCAGCTGCGAGAGCGGTTACTGTGATGGCAAGTTCTGCTGTAGCGCGGGCGATTGTTGTCGCAGCGCGAGTGACTGTCCATCGGCCTTCACTTCTGGATCGACTTGCAACATCAGCGCGCTGTCCACCGACTGCCAAGGTGCCAAGTTCGTAGCCGCCTGCAATAGCTATCAATGCGAGAGCACCACGGTCGACGATGACAGCGGCTGTAAAGACCTTGAGCATGGTTGCCCTAACAATTTCGCCTCACTCTATTGTAGTTCCGCCGTCATCCAACCCCCACCCGTCTGCAAGAGCACCTGCAGTGCACCTGGAGATTGCGCAGATGGCTTTGCCTGCAGCGCTGGCACCTGTGTGGCGATGACCGGACTAGGCTCAAGCTGTACTGGCGTGGGACAGGGCACGTGCAGCACCGGACTCAAGTGCCAAAACAGTGTCTGCTGTGGTGAGTCGGGACCCACTTGCTGTGCGACCTCCACGCAGTGCGGAAACAACCTCGCCTGCAATGGCGCGGCCTCGGCTTGCTTTGATAGCTGTAACGACTATGACGCCAGCCGCTGCGCCGCCCCGAGCACGCAGCACTGTCTAGGCGACGCCTGCGTCACCAACCTCGCCAACGGTTCGGCCTGTACCCACATGGGGGAATGCCAGTCAGGTTTGTGTGTTGAAGGCGTCTGCTGCAACAGCAGCTGTAGCAACCCATGTGAGTCCTGTTTGGCTGCCAAGACCGGAGGCATCACAGGCACCTGTACGCCCAAAACCAATGGCACCGTGTGTCGGAGTGCTGCGGGGGATTGCGACGCTACAGAGACCTGTAACGGTTCGAACAACACCTGCCCGACCGACGCCAAGAGCACCGCGGTGTGTCGCGCTTCAGCAGGAGCGTGCGACCTCGCTGACGTATGCAACGGCACAAGCAACGCTTGCCCACCCGACGCCAAGAGCACATCGGTCTGCCGTGCAGCCGTGGGCACTTGTGATCTGTCCGAGTCATGCAACGGCTCAGCCAATGACTGCCCTGTGGATGCGAAGAGCACGGCACAGTGTCGAGCCTCCACCCAGCGCTGCGACCCGGCCGAGGTCTGCAACGGTTCGGCAAATACCTGCCCGGCCGATTCCATTCAGACGCCCGGCTTCGTCAACAACCCCAAGTACGGCACGAACTGCCAAGGCACCGATTACTCGATTGGCGTATGTTGCTACTGAGCCATCCATCGGCGTCGGACGCACGCTATCCCCGCAGTGGCGCCGCAGATCTAGCGCTCATCCATGCCACGACCACGGCCGACACTCGCGAGACACGTCGTGCGGCGTTTGTGCGCCTGAATACCGGCTTCCGAACCATCAAGTTGCACCTGACCCCAACCTGCAATCTGCGTTGCCAGGGCTGCTACGACGGGCCACGTTGCCCAAGCCCGCTGACGCTCACAGAGCTTTACCGCGTGCTGGAGATGCTCCGTGGACATCCCTGTCGCTTGGATTTGATGGGAGGCGAACCAACTCTGCATCCCGATTTGGTCGCACTTGTCCGTTACGCCACGCATGACTGCGGTGTAGGCGATATCTGTCTGTACACCAATGGTACGCGGATCTCTGCAAGCTTCGCGAACCAATTGCGTGACGCTGTCGATTCCCACGACCTTTGACCCCTCTGGCCTAAAGTTTCTCACGAGCATTGACCCCCCTGCACCTGGAGTTTCCCAGGAGCATTGACCCCTCTGCGTGACCTGAACC
>JAKLEG010000165.1 GCA_022703175.1 Myxococcota bacterium
TCGGAGAGAAACAGCGCAAAGGGCGGCGACCCGGTGATGGCAAAGAAGCCAGCCAGAAACAGCGCCCCTGAGGCCGGCAGGCGTCGGATGGCACCTTGCACGTCGGCGACGTTCTTGCTGCCGTACACCCGGTGAATGTTGCCGGCCGACAAGAACAATACGCCTTTGGTCAAGCCGTTGTTGATCAGATGCAACAACGCACCAAACACGCCCGCGCCGCCAACGCCGACGCCCAGGATCAAAATGCCCATGTGCTCGACGCTGGAGTAAGCCAGCAGGCGTTTGTAGTCGCGCTGTCGCGCCATGAACACCCCCGCGACCGCCATAGAAATCAGGCCGAACACGATCATCAGCTCGCGGGCAAAGTGCCCCTCACCTGCGGCCGCGATGATGCGATAGAATCGCAGAATGGCGATGAAGGCGCAGTTGGTGAGGCCACCTGCGAGCAACGTCCCCACGACGCCCGGCGTTTCGCCATAGGCATCGGGTTTCCAGGTGTGCATCGGGGCAATGCCCATCTTGGTGCCGTAGCCGATGAACAACAGAATGAAGGCAGGTCGCAGCCACGAGGTGCCGAGCTGCGCGGCGTTCTTTACCAGGTCGTCAAAAAACAGCTCATGCTCCAGCCCGCCCTGGATGGCCGCATACGCCATAAAAAAGGTACCCAACAACGCCACCGCGATGCCTACCGAGCCGATAAGCAAGTATTTCCAAGTGGCTTCGAGCGACCGGGGGTTGTGGTTGAAGTACAAAAGCGGCGCGGACGCCAGCGTGTTGGCCTCAATGGCCACCCACAGCAAACCCGGGTGCTGCGACAACGTCACGAGCGTCATCATCGCCAAGAACACCAACAACAAGCTGGTGAACAACCGATGCTCGGCGCTTGCCCGGGCGCGCAAGTAAGGTGGCACGTAGAGCGCCACCAAGAAGAACAGCACGCTCAAAAAGCCAAGCGTCACCCGCCCCAGTTCATCTAACGCCAGCCAGTTGTTCAGCGCGGTGATGCGACCGCCCTGGTAAACCAGGGCCGCGGTGAGCACCAAGTGCACGGCACCACCCAACGGTACCATCCACGGGCGCACGCGCGCTGAGGGGATGGCCGAAGCGATGGCTGCAAGCGCCACCGGAACCACGATCAACGCGAGCAGCATCGTTTACTCCCGCAAAGCCGTCAGCCGCGTGGTGTCGAGCGAAGCGAACTCGCGGTTGATGTGGTGAATGATGATCCCCATGACAAAGATGCCGGCGAACAAGTCGAGCAAGATGCCGATTTCAACCAGGTACGGCACCGCCTCGAAGAGCGCCAAGCCCATCACGAAGATGCCGTTTTCGAGCACCAGGTAGCCAGCCACCTGCGCAATTGCCTTGCGTCGCGTGGTCAACATCAGGAAGCCGGTGACCACGGTGGCGAGCGACGTTGGCACAATGAGCGAGCCCTGATGCTGCGGCATCAAGGTCAGGCTGCGGGCAAACACGATGCACAAGCCGGTGCCAATGGCGCCCAAGAGCAGCGAGGTGATGTAGCCGATGACCGGCTCCACTTCGCGCCGACTGGAGGTCTCGCGCAACGCACGTAGTAGCAACGTGGGTATCGTTACGCCTTTCACCAAAACGACCACGGTCACGACCAGAGCGGTGCGCCAGCCAAATCCTTCGTGCACGAGCAGCACCAAGAAGCCCAAGATGACGCCTTGGGCGGCTGAGCCTGTGATCGCTGCGTTCAGGCGGCTCGCGCCCAACAGAAAGAAGTTCAGCAGCAAAATGACCACCAACAACGGATCGACCAGGAGTGACATCAGCTTCACCTAACCAGCAAGACAACGCCGAATGCCGACAAGAGGCATGCAGCAATGAGCAAACTCGGCACGTGCACCATGCGCAACCGCGCCATCACCGACTCCACGACCCCCACCAGCACCGCCACGCCGAGGGTCGCTAGCATGAACACCGGCCACGCCCAGAGGCCGACGTCGAATGGCACCGCCAGCCGCGCCACGAGCGCCCCTAGCACAAAGAACTTCACCGCGGCGCTGTAGAGGATCATGCCAAACGCCGGCCCGCTGTGGTCCAAAACCATCACCTCGTGAATCATCGTCAATTCCAGGTGGGTTTCAGGGTCGTCCACCGGGATGCGGCTGTTCTCGGCCAGCATCACAATAAAGAGGCTGACGAGCACCAACACCAACGACGCGCCACTGACGCCCAGGCTCTGCGGCAGGCTGTCCCCGAACATGCGGCTGAGCGACAACGAGTGCGAGCTGCGCACGAGCACAAACAGGCCCAAGAACAGCGCCGGCTCAGTGAGCGCCGAGAAGGTGACCTCGCGAGCGCTGCCCATGCCTTCAAACGCCGAACCGGTATCGAGGGCGGCGGCCACCGTAAAGAAGCGGCCCAAGCCCAGCAGATAGGCCACGAGAATGAGGTCGCCTTCGAAGTTGACCGGCGCCAAATGCCCCCCCTGAGGAATCATCAGGCCGGCGAGGATGACGGTCACCAGACCCACGGCAGGGCCGGCACGAAATACCCAGCTGGTGGTGCGGGAAAACACCGAGCCTTTGCGCACAAGTTTCGCCAGGTCGTAGTAGACCTGCAGCCACGGCGGCCCTTTGCGGCCGGCAAACAACGCTTTGGTCTTGTTGACCACCCCCAGCAAGAATGGCGGCAACAGCAACAGCAGAACCAAGTGAATCAGCAGGTCGAAGCTCATCAGGACACCCACAGAAACACGACCACGAGCGTCGCAAAGACGTAGAAGAGATAGGCGTTCAGGTCACCGCCCTGGAGCCGATTGGCCAGGCGGAACAACCGCACCAGGCGCTCGGCAAACGGCACGACCACGAGGTCCAGCACCACTTCAGGGACATGGGAGTGAAAGGCGACCGGCCGCGCAAACGTACCGCGCACGACCGTGGGTGATTCTTCAAGACGCAGCGCCCAACGCCCCAACCCGACGAGCATTTCACCGAAAGACGAGGCGGAGTACTGCATGCGTGCGGTGGGCCGGGCATAGCCGCAAGCCCAGGTGCCAACCCCGGTGGGTGCTTGAGTCGAGCGGGCATTTCGATTCATCCAGGCAAAGACCGCGGCGAACATCCCCAAGAGCACCACGCCCAAGAGGGCAAATGACGTGAAGGGGACGCGCACTACCAACGATGGCGCCGCGATGGGCGCGTAGGCTTGCACGACATGGTCCAACACCGGCACCAAGAGTGGTGATCCCAAACCTATGCCGAAACAAATCGCCGCCAAAACAACCATCGGCAAACGCATCCATACCGAGGGCTCATGCGCCTTGGCGCACCCCTCCGAGCGGGGCTCGCCCAAAAACACGGCACCAAAAACCTTAACAAAACAGGCGAGTGCCAGGCCGCCGATGAGCGCCAAGCCAGCCGCGCCGAACGCCCCTAACAACCATAAAAGTTTACGGTCCACGTCCACGACGCCAAACAGTCCCAGATAGACCAAAAGCTCACTGACAAAGCCATTGAGCGGCGGCAGGCCGCAAATGGCAATCGCGCCCACCAAAAACAGGGCCCCAGTGAGGGGCAGCGGTTTGAGCAGGCCACCTAACCTATCTAGGCTGCGGGTGTGCGTCGTATGCGCCACGACGCCCGCCGCCAGAAACAGCAGGGCTTTGAACATGCCGTGGTTGAAGGTGTGCAACACGGCACCGGCGATCCCCAACGCCACAAGCCCGGGCTCGCCCAGCGCCCGCCCCAGGTGCGCGACCCCCAGGCCCAGGCAAATGATGCCGATATTTTCGACGCTGTGATAGGCGAGCAACCGCTTGATGTCGTGCTGGCCAATGGCGAAGACCACGCCCAGGACCCCGGAGATGACACCCAATATGAGCAGCCAGGCGCCCTGCGCCACCGTGGGGTTGGGGAGCATCGCACTGACCCGCACCAGGCCGTAGATGCCCATTTTGATAAGCACCCCCGACATCAGCGCCGAGACGTGCGTCGGTGCATTGGCATGCGCACCGGGCAACCACAAGTGCAGCGGCATGAGGCCCGCCTTGAGACCAAAGCCCAACAACGCCAGCACAAAGATGGCCGTGGCCGCCCCCGGTGACACCGCCGCTGTCGCCAAACTGAAATCGAAGTTGCCGGTGGCCAAGAACATCGTCGCAAAGGTCGCAAACAGCGCCAGCGTTCCAGCGCGGGTGGCCACCATATAAACGTAGCCAGCCAGGCGCACTTCGGCGTGCGTGTCTTCGGCGGTGAGCGCCATCAGCGCCGAGAGCGCCATGATCTCCCAACCCGCCAAGAACAACACTGTGTTATGGGCCGATACCAACAGCAGCATGCCGGCCGCGGTCATCCCGTAAAAAAGGCGCAAGCGCGTGCCGTTCTCCGGATGCTCGCGCTGCGACCAGTAGCCCAGCCCATAGATGCTGCCGGCCAGCGCCACGATCAGGATTTGCAAAACGAAAACGGCGCTGATGGCATCTAAGCGGATAGACAACGAGCCGTAAGGGATTTGCCAGGGCGCGTGCAGCGTGAGGGTCGTGCCGCTCAAGAGCACCCACAGCGCTGGAATGACGCCACACACAAACGCCAGCGCCACCAACGCCACGGCCGATTTCTCGCCAGCGCAGCCATCGCGACGCAACCAAAGGCCGGGGACCCCGGACAGCGCCGCAGCGACCACCGCGACAAGTAGTAGCTCCCCCATCAATGTCCCCCGAACAACGACACCCACGCCATCGCCAGCACCACGGCGGCGAGAATGTAGAACAGGTAGGCGTTCAGCACCCCTTGCTGAAGCCAACGCAAATGCGAAAAGCGGTCGGCCCAACGCACGAAGAACGGCTCATAGAAACCGCGCGTCAACGGATCTTCATGGCGCGCCGAATAGCGGGTGGGCGCAGGAAAGCTCCATTTTACAAGCACCGGTTGCGCACGCGGCCGCAAGCGCTTGGGCAGAAGCAACTCGGTAAATAGCTCGGCAAACGAACTGGCGGTGTACTGCATCCGCGCGGTGGGTTTGAGGTAACCGCAACTCCACGTTATCACGCTCGTCGGCACCCTCCCGATCCAAAGCCAGGTCCCAAGCCCCGCCACAAGCAGCGCCAACCAGACGGCGCCCAGACAACGGCTCAGCATCGTCACCGCGCCCTTGGCCTCAACCAACGGCGCAAACGCCGCCAGCGCCTCGGCTCCCAACTGCCCCCGCATCACCGACTCAAACATCTCCAAGACCGCGACTGGAAACACCGAAATCAACAGGCAGACGGACATCAAGACGACCAGCGGCGCCACCATCCACGACGACGATTCATGCGCCTTTGCCGACGCCTCACTGCGAGGCTCACCCAAGAGGGCGATGCCACTCACCCGCAAGAACGTCAGCGCGGCCAACCCCCCAACCAGCGCCAACCCACCAGCCACCAGCACCGCCAACAGGCCCAAGAAACGTCCGAGCGACAGGCCGCCAGTGAGCAGGGCATCGTACAAGAAGAACTCGGAGACAAAACCGTTGAGCGGCGGCAACCCAGCAACAGCCACCGCGCCGCCCATGATCGCCGCCCCGGTCCAGGGCATGCGCTTGAGCAGGCCGCCCAGCTTTTCCAAGTCTTTGCTGCCGGTGCTGTGCAGGATGCTGCCGGCCCCCAAGAACAGCAGCCCCTTCATCGTGGCGTGATTCCAGACGTGCAAGAGCGCCGCCGCCAAGCCGAGGGCCGAAAGCAGCGGTTGGTGGTGCACTTGGCCCACCTCGGCGAGGCCCAAGCCCAACACAATCAAGCCCACGTTTTCGACCGTGGAGTAGGCAAACGAGCGCTTCATGTCACGCTGATACAACGCCAACGCGATGCCCAACAGCGCCCCCAGAATGCCCAAGCCCACGAGCAAATAACCCAGCCACGCAAGCGGCGGCAGCCAGCCAAGCATACGCAGGATGCCGTAGACGCCCATTTTCACGAGCACCCCCGACATGAAGGCGGAGATATGGGAGGGCGCCGCAGCGTGCGCCTCAGGTAACCAGACGTACAGCGGTACGAGACCCGCCTTGACACCAAAGCCTACGAGCGTCAGCGCCACGATAAACGGCGCCGGCCCTTGTGCAGCCGCTTTCGCCATGGCCGCAAAGCCAAAGCTGGCGGTAGGCCCTCCGAGCGTCAGGAACAGGCCCAACAGCGCTACGACCCCCAGGTGACCGGCGATCAGATAGACAAACCCGGCGCGTCGCACCTCGGCCTCGCCATGGTCGAGCGTCATTAGCGCGTAGGAGGTGACGGTCATCAGCTCCCAAGCGATGAGGAACACCACCGCGTCACGGGCCAAAAGCACACCCACCATGCTCAGGATGAGCAGGTTGAAGAAAGCGCCGCCGACCACCGCTTGGCCGCTCGGATGGCTTTGCAGGTAGCCATAGCCGTACACAGTGCACAGCGCCCCGAGCACAAACAACGGCACCAAAAAGAAGGCGGAGAGCGCGTCTATACCAATCGAGGCCGAGCCAAACGCCAAGGTAAAGGGCAGCGGCGCGACAAACCCCTCGTCACCGGCTAGCAGACGCAATGCTAACGCCAACCCAGTGAGCGAGCCGCTCACCCCACAGATGAGCGCCACGCGCCGCGCCCACACAGGCGTGGTCCACAACAACAAGGGAACAAGGGTCCCTGCGAGCAGCAGAGACACAGACACGGCCAATTCGATCATGGGGCGTCGCGTTTCTCGATGGCACCGGCATCAATCCGCGTCGCTGCAGCAACCAACTGCTCACGGTCGGCCCGGCGCGCCACCGCACTGCGGAACTGCTCATCGTGCAACGCCACCGAGAGCTTCGCCAACAGTTGCAGATGCACCCGCACCGTTGGACTCACCACCAAAAACAAAGTGTGCACCGGCTGACCATCGGGCGACGCATAGGCAATGGGTTGCTGCAGGTAGCAGACGGCCATCAAGGCTGGACTCTGCGCCAACACCACGGGGCTGCGCACGTGCGGAATAGCCAAGCCGCGGCCGATGGCGGTGGAGGCTGAGGCTTCGCGGGCCAACACCATCTGCTCCAAGAAGGCACGGTCAGTGCCCTCAGGCAGCGGCAGCGCGCGAATGGCGGCGCTCAAAACCGCGGCGCGATCGGCGCCGACCACATCCAGTTGCACGCCCCCAAAAGCAATAGCCTCGGCGAGGCTTGGTAACACCGCTTCGCCGCCGATGCTCGCAAACAGCTCCGGTGACACCTGTAAGTGCCGTACGGTGGCCCATTCGAGAACTTCGTCGCGGTGAAAGCGCGGCTGCCCTGCGACACTGTACGTCGGGATCTCGCCGTCGTCGGCCCAGCGGTAGATTTGTTTTTCGGAAACGTTAAGAAGGCGGGCTATTTCTGGTGCTGTAAGTTCCATGGCTACCGGCAACTTCCCTGCCGGCCTGCGGTTGCTAAACCCGTTTGTGGGCGTCGTCAAGTGCTTGGGCTTGATAGAACTCCCATAATCACCATTTAAATAGCTGATATGATTACATAATTTAACTACTTAAAAAGTTTACTGTAGCCCTTCTCCTGGCCGGTGTTGGCCGGCGTGCTGGGGTTATAAATTTGTGCAATGCAACAGAGAACGGCGGTTGCACTGTTGCGGGCAATCCGCCACAGTCGCCGCCCCAAGGAGAGCTCGGGAGTGAAGATGATGGCGCGTGCGACACTGCAACGTTGGCTTGCGATCGGCATGGGCATCATCTTGGCCGCGCTCAGCCTCTGGATGATGCTCGCCCCAACCCGTTTTCTGTTGGAGAAACGCGCTGGCGATGTGGTGGCCCGCGCCGAGGCGTGGACCGGCCAGGCGCACGAGCTGGACGCCATCACCCAGGTGGGAATGCAGAACTGCGATTTGGTGGTCACCCGCCGGGGTCGAAACCAAGTGTGGGTGGGTGGCTTAGGTCGACGTGCCTGCGCCGGGGTGCAACGCCACGTCAGTAGCGCCGTCGCCACCTGGCTGGCCGATGCCAAGAGCGTCACGTCGCTGGTGGTTTACGAAAGGCCGTTCCGGGGGTTGCAGCTGGGCGGGCTGTTGCCAATCTTGACCCTGACCTTCGGCCTTTACCTGATGCTGGTGGGCCCCCGACACCGCGCCAAACAGAGGACATCCATTCATGGGCCGTAGCCGCGTCTCTCGCAAACCTGCCGTCGCCACTCCCCTTGCTGCGGGCGGCTTCTCCGCGTGGCTATGTGAGCTACAGCGTGCCTTGCGTACGCAAAGCGAAACCCACGTGGCGTGTGGCAGCTGCAACGCCTGCTGCAGCTCTGCCTACTTCATTCATGTTCGGCCCGAAGACAAAGCCGCCCACAAGGCGATCCAAAAAAGCTTGCTGGTGCAGGCCCCTGGGCTGCCCAAAGGCCACAAGCTGTTGGGTCACGACGTCCATGGTATGTGCCCATTGTGGAAAAAAGCTGGCTGCAGCATCTATGTCGCGCGCCCGCTCGTCTGTCGCATTTACGATTGTCGCATCTTTGCCGCGGTCGGCATCCTCGCAGGTGGCGACGACAAGGCCCGCATTAACGCCCAGGTGTTGCGCTGGAAGTTCAGCTATCCGACGCCCCACGACCGCGCCGAACATAGGGCTGTGCAGGCGGCGCTCAGTTTCATTCGCGACCACGCTGTGTTGTTCCCGGGTGGCCGCGTCCCCAGCGATGCCAATCAGTTGGCCCTGTTGGCCATCATGTCCTACGGCGTTTTTCTGAAAAAAGACGACTCGTTGGTCACTGTCCGCGGGCCCAAAACGGCCGCGAAGCTTGCAGCACGGGTGGTTGAGGCGTGTCGGGTGTTTGCAGCGAACAGCGAAAGCACGCTCACGGGTGGGGGGGCAGACTGACGATATAGGTTTACAAGTTGTGCACAGACCATCGGTGGCACGGTCCGAGTCGATGGGGCGTTTGTATTCGCGATGGCCTGTTGCGCCTGTGATCCCGTGGTACGTGTCCGCGGTCGCGTTAATGTCTCGCCAGGCAGTCCAACCCAGGACTTGCGTGTCCGGATTCGTTGCCCCGACTATCATGATGGCAGCCAAACACGCTGGGGAGTGACCACTCCAGACGCGAACGGGAACTTCGAACTCGGCGGCATGGGTTGTCTCGAAAACACCTGCAGCGTCGAGCTTCTAGACCGAGACACCGTTGTTGCAAACGAGGAGATCGGGAGTCGTTGCAGTTTCACGCATTCATGGTGCGCGCCACATTGTAACCTCGCCGAGATTGAACTAACGGCTCCGCAGGCGGGCATAGGGTCGTGATGGCGTCTGACCAGTCGTTTCGCTATTTGACCCTGTTGCAGCTGGCCGACAGCGAAGGCTGGCGTGGCGATGAGGGTGGCGGTCGATTCAGCCTTCTTAGATAGGTCGCTCCAGCTGCGACAGGGTTCCCGATGATACGCGCCCTATGCGTTTCATCCAGCGAAATGTAGTCGTCCGATCTGCGACGTACCGCGCGGCGAGGCCTTCACAGGGCTGTTGTTCGAGGAGTGCCTCACGTGGGGACGTAAGTCAGCCGGACCACGTCCTCGCCGATGCGGTCCGTGGCGATGAGGTGCAAGGGCGGCCGTGCACCGGCGAAGTAGGGTTTGCCTCCGCCGAGCACGTAGGGCCTGAAGTAGAGCCGGTACTCATCGACTAGCAGCGTTAGAGCAGCTGCAAGCACGGGCCCGGCGACGTTGAGCTCGCCGTTCACCATCGCCTTCAGATTGCGCACGAACGTGCGCGGATAAGGTTCCTGGAACCTGATCCTTTGATCCTTCTGAAGCGGGCTGTACCCACACCGCTCACAGGCGAGCGTGTGGAACGAAAATGTCTGCGCCGAAAGTTCGGCCCACGAGATCCTTGGTGGACGGGCTCCACCTTGGTAATCTCCGCCAGAGAGTGCACCATGAACACAGCTCGCTTCGTCGTCACCGGCCTGACTACATCCCTCCTCAACCTCGTCCTCCACGCCGCTGTTTACGTGGTGTTTCTCAAGGACTTCTTTGCCGCGCATCCGGCGGGGTCGCCAGAGTTCTTGCAGCAGCTCAACAAGGGCATGGACCAGCTCGTGCCTTGGTCTCTGGCTCTTTCGGCGTTGGCGCTCGGCTTCTTCGTGACGATCGTCGTTCGCTGGTCGGGTGCAGCGACGTTCGGGTCGGGCCTCCGCGCGGGTCTGGTGGTCGGCGGCTTGTACTGGGCGGGAATTAACTTCGGGCTCTATGCCTCCTCAAACATGTTCTCCCTGGCATCCACACTCGTCGACTTGGTCTGCAGCGCGCTTTGCATGGCGGCCTCGGCGGCTTTCGCCGCGTGGATGCTGCATCGGATGCGCGTTCACCCCGCCAAAAAAGCCCAGCAGCCTGGAGCATAATCCAACCGCCCCCAGATAGACCCAACCACTTGATTTAACTTAACTTTTACCGCCATCATCACCGGACCCCGCCGCGAACCACGTTGGCCGATAGGGTTCGTTGACGATGGGATCCTGGGCTTTGGCCAAGGATACCGGTCTGACGCAACGGGCCATCGGTTCGGTACTCAACATGACTGAGTCGATGGTATCGACCACACTGCGTAGAATCCGTAGGCGCCCCGGAGCTACGTTCGCGAAGTGGGTTGAGGATGGCAAACGGAAAAGCGCGCGGCGTGCCAAGGGTCAAGTGACGGGGGCGTGTTGCCCAAATCCTGATCCCGAAGCGAACGGGTCGGTGTACGGCCAATCATCATGATGGGCCACGAACCACCAGCGCAGGGGAAGTTGTTCTATCTTGGGTTGA
>JAKLEG010000166.1 GCA_022703175.1 Myxococcota bacterium
CGCCGCCCAGTCGTGCCCTTGCCATGAAAACTTGATCGTAGGTTGCGTCGGGTCACCACCCAAATCGGTGTCGGTGCTGTCTGAATCTGCGGTCGGATGGTCAATGTCGATGATCGCGGGCGCTCCATCTGGCCCCTCGTCCGGCACCGTGAGGCTATCGGCCTCAGCATCATCCGAGTCAACACCCAGCGCAGCGTCACCGTGATGGCCATCTTCGCCGAGGTTAGTCGCCGCAAGCCGAGGCGGCGTGTACATACAGGAGAACGACCCAAGGCAGGCAACCGCCAAAGCCCAGAAACCAAGCATCAACGCGCCTGGCACAGGCCACAACCACTGCGTGGGGGAAACCCGACTACCTAGACCCACCACGTTCTGCACCTGCGTCTGAGTTCAAATACAAGGTTGGATAGTAACAGAGTGACCTTAGCGTCAGAAATAACAATGTAACAGACGGTGTCCCTCTTGCGTGCCGCGCCCATGGAGAGGTTAACGGCAGCGATGGTGACGCGATCTCCACAAAGGCCTCACCTTGAGTTTCGGCGCGTTAGTCCGCTGAGGGACGCACGTCCCCGTGACTCTTGGCTGTCCGTGCTTGCCACTTGGATTGAAGCGCCTTGAAAGCCATGGCCAAACCGAACTTGATGAAGCTCGAAGCATGTCGAAAAAACGACAACACGCTGTGCGGCGAACGCCACACCATTGTGATGTAGCCCCACCAAATCCGCGGGCGGTTGTAAAACCTGATGATGAACTCCGAGTAAAGTTCTTCGAGCCGCGCCTCCGTTAGGCCGTGGGGCACAAAGGTAAAGTTCATGCAGTTCATGCGCGCCCAGTCTTCGGTGAAGCTGCCATGCTCACGCACCGTGGCGTACAGCGGCGCGCCTGGGAACGGTGTGAACTTGGCGACATTCACATCATCTAAGGGCAGCGACATCGCAAACGCGAGCGACTTGCGAATTGCCGCCTCGTCCTCGCCAGGGAGGCCCATCATGAACAGACCTTTGACGCGCATCCCGGCACGACGCAGCAACTTGGCTGCCTCTTGAACCGGGGTCAGATTGGGATCGCGGCGATGCGCCCTCAAGATGCCGGCGTCACCCGACTCAATACCGAACGCGACCTGATAACACCCGGCTGCCTTGAGCAACTGCGCCAGCTCCCAGTCGATGTGGTTGACGCGCACGTCGCAGGCAAAAGTCACACCCAGCGGCTTTTGGATAAGCAGATTGCACAGCGCCACCACTCGTTCGCGGTCATAAGTGAACAAGTCATCGTAGAAGGTCACATGACGAATGCCGAAGCGGTCACGCAAGGTACGCAAATGTTCGTAGATGTAGGTGGCCGAGTTAAACCGATAGCTGCGTTGGTACACCGAGCGGTCGCAGTAGCTGCAGGCATACGGACAACCGCGGCTTGTGACCGTGCTGGTCCCAGGCGCCTTGCCGTAATTAAAGAGCGCCAGATGATACGCCTGCGGAAACCCGGGCAAGCGCTCGTAGGCAGGAAACGGCAGACTGTCGAGCTCAAGCAACGCGCGTTCACCGGGGCTTGCGCAGATCTCTTCGCCGTTTCGGTACAGAAGGCCTGGGACGGAGGCCGGGTCGGTAAAACCGCGCTCCAACAGTTCGGCCAGCGTCGCTTCACCTTCGCCTATCACGCCAAAATCGATGAGAGGAAAGCGTCGCAACAACTCGGTGCGAAGCGCTGAAACATGGACGCCACCAAAAACGAAAGGCACATCGCGTGGCAGCAACGGCCGCAGAGCCTGAGCGATCGCATAGGCATCGGGGAAACCGGACGTGGTCACGGAGAAGCCTACCAGATCGGGGCGCCACAGGGCGGCCTGTTGGGCCATCTCGTCCGCCGCGCAGGGATGGGCATAGCCGTCCAAGATGGCGGTTTGGTGGCCCCGCTGTTCGAGATAGGCCGCAATCGAGCACAAACCAACCGGCGGCATGATGTTGGCAAAGCGGGTCAAATCGGCCTCGCCAGCAATCCAGTTCGAGCCTTGTGGATGTATCAGCAGCACACGCGCCTGATGGTTGGCCGGCACGCGAAAACGAGCTGATGGGAGAGTTACGCCAGCGTCGACGGGCATGGTGGTGCACAGTCCTTCGGCAGGGGTCAACGAACTTACTGGCCCCACCGAATGTGGTCAACGCTGTTTATGCAAAGTCACAAAACCGCTCGGCGCTTTTCAATCGCAGCCAAAAGTCCGTTGAGTTGCTTGCGCGTATAATCGGTGGTGTTGGGCTGCTCGGCCACGTAGTAATCCCGGACCTGCTTGCGTTCGAGACGCGCCTGATTCGGCAGTTCGTGGATCATGCCTTGGCTGGAAAATGCCAAGTCGATCGGTGCCAACGAGATCTGCGGCCGCCACCCTTGCCCTCGCAGGAACGTTTGAGTAGTCCCAACCCATGACCGAGACCGAGGCGCGCTACCCCGAATTGGGGCCCTTGTACCGCTGGCCATTTGGCCTCACCGACAACCCAAACGTGGTCATCGAGCCCACCACGGCCTGCAACTTGAACTGCGCAGCCTGCTACCGAGGCAGCAACGATCCCAGCCGTCGACAACTGCCGATGACGCTCCCAGAGATCTACGCCTACATCGACGAAGCGCTCTCACTGCGCCAATTCCACACGCTGTCGTTCTTGGGCGGAGAACCACTGCTCTATCGCGAGCTCGACCAGGCTGTGCTGTATGCCCGCAAACGAGGTCTGGCAGTCGGCGTCTACACCAATGGCGAACTGTTGCATAAGTACCGCGCCCGCGAACTACAAACGGCTGGGGTCAGCTACATCTATGTACACGTCGACCGCCATCAAGGCCGCACCCCGACCACGGCCGAAACCACCGCACTGTGGAACCACTTTTGCGAGATGTTCCGGAAACTGAAGGACGTGAATTTTGGCATTGGCCTGATTGTGCATGAAGCCGACCTACCTGACTTGCAGTGCCATGCTGAGTTCTTCAAGGCCAACGCCGATGTGATACGCTTCGTCAACCTGAGCCTGCTCGGGCCGCTCCCGCCTGAGCACGCGACAACCGCGCAAATCGTCGCAACCTCTACCGCCGTGGACGCCTTTCAACGACGCGCCTGTGAGGTGATTCGTATCGCGTTCGGTGTTGAGTTCTGTTCCTACATGGGCAGCAAGTTTCGGTCAGAGGTGCCAGGCAAGTTG
Source organism: Myxococcota bacterium (assembly GCA_022703175.1). GTDB lineage: Bacteria > Myxococcota > XYA12-FULL-58-9 > XYA12-FULL-58-9 > XYA12-FULL-58-9 > JACRCV01. Next base: position 3,186 of record JAKLEG010000166.1, read on the forward strand.
ATGGCGGCCACTGCCTATGGCCCCGGCTCACGCGTCGCCCGGATGTCAGCCGAGCAGTTTGGTCACCTCAACGAACGGTATCGCTCCGAGTTCGGTCGCTACCCCTATCTATTGGGTAAAGAAAGCACCGACGATTTCGCCAAACACTCTGCCCGTGTCGTCGACTCGCCGTGGCAGTACTTGGTGATCTCCCTCAGCCCGCTGCTCTTGCCGGAGCATCGTTGGAATGTCTGCCACTTCTGCACCGATTGCGTGCTGTATGACCATCGCTTTGTGCCGATGTGTCAACTGGATCCGTTCAAAGCTGGCGACCCGTTGGTGGACGAAAGCGTGCGTTACTAACATCGGGCCGAGCTAACAGGCGAGGTTGAAGCGCTCCTCGAATAATTCGGTATAGCCAGCTGCGCTGGGGGTAGCCGCCGCGTCAAAGACATCGGCACATACATATGCAGCCGGATACAAGGGTGCGCCTTTGCGCGCGTGCTGTTTCACAAGGGTGTCGCGATGGCGAACCACGGCCGAGCACCAGGCTTCGAGATAGGCCAACACCGCGCCCACGTGGCGCAGTCGCTCAGACGCGTGCATCAAGGCCAGGTGCTGACAACGAACGTTACCCTGCGCATCCAAAATTCCCAACTCCACTTCTAACCCGTGCTCCGCCGAAAAACTCAACACCGGATCGGCCTCCCACAACGATGGACTGCCGACGCCCCCTGAACCTTGGGCCCCCAAGCGTTCTCGCAGGAAAGCCAACAGCCCCATGGCGGTGAGTCGCTGAGCGCGCGTGCCAACAGCAGCCACGGCTTCATGCCAGGCGCGCTCGACTCGCAAAGCAGCAGCCATGTCAACAGCCACCACCATGACCTCTTTAATGTCGGGGCGCTCCAAATCGAGCGGCTCACGCACGAACTCACCGCCAAGTTGCGCCTCTCCAGGAAGGCCGCGAACCCAAAACTCGGTTCGATGCTTGTCGAACGCCTTGAAAGTCACCGCAGTCGGTGGCTCCAACGGCGTTTCAAAGTGCACCTGCGCATCCCCCACCTCCACGGTCTCGCTCACCCTGACGGGAGCCGGACGACGCTTCACCTCGCGCGTGGAGGTCGCAGAGACTTGGTAGGGCTGTTTGAAGCTGCGCAACATCGCCGCCACAATGGCCGGCAGACCATGGACATTGAAACAGACCGGCAACAGGATACGTCTCTGAATCACCTGGCCTCCTGGGCGGCACCTGTATCGTAGGAAGACGTGGTTGATACAAGCGCGACTCAGAGTGCTTGGCAACTTTATGAGCCACATCGTGCGAGTGTTCAGCGCGCCTGTGCGAGCAACAGGGCACTTGCCTATTTTTAGGAGAGTTCACCCACGAGCCCAAGCGCGGCCAGCTGGTCGAGCAGCTGGCGCTTGTTGAGCGGCTTGACGAGGTAGCCGTCACACTGCTCGCGGAAGGCCAAGAGGACATTCTGCTTGTCCCCCAGCGCCGTGGTCATCAAGATGCGAGCGCCACGGCCACAGTCACGGCCCTTGCGCTCTTCCAGTGCGCGAATCTCTCTTAAGGCCTGTTGGCCGTCCATCTCCGGCATCATGATGTCCATACAAACCAAATCGTACGGTTCTTCAGCATCAAGGGCCGCGCTGACCGCACCCACTGCCTCCAGACCGTTGGCCGCCACGTGACTTGTGCCATAGCCCTGAAGGATTTCCAGCAGCAACAACCGGCTGGTGAAATCGTCTTCGACGATCAGCGTCTTCATGAGGCTCCCTCAATAGAAGCGTCGCCAGCGAATGACGACGTCATCGCTTGCCGCAAACGTTCAAACTCGTCGCGCAGAACCGCCACGGCATTTTCTAACGCTGCTAAACCTTGGGCCATGTAAGCTTGCTCCAACCGATAGGCCAATGCCGACAGGGCTTCCCCTCCCACGACCGCCGCGGCACCTTTCAAGGTATGAACTTGGCGCACAGCGCTGTCGGCGTTGCCGGACTGTAGATGCTCACGCAAGGCACCCAGCTGTTTTGGGATGTCCTTCAAGAACCCGTCAGCGATGACCCGCGCGAGATGTCGATCCCCCATCAGTCGAACCAAGAAAGCTGCTTCATTAAATACGATCGGCAGCGCCTCAAGGGTCGACGCCTGGTGGCGCGTAGTGCCGGCGGTCGCAAATTCGCGAGGCAGTTGCAACCGCGCAACCCAGGTAGCCAAAGTGTCTGCCAGACTATCTGCCGTCACTGGTTTAGCAAGGTAGTCATCCATGCCTGCCGCAAGACAACGCTCGCGATCGCCCCGCAAAGCGTGGGCCGTCATCGCTAAGATCGGCACCGAGAGGTTTTCGACACCCGCGGCGCCTGCGCGAATGGCCCGGGCCGCCTCCAACCCGTCCATCTCAGGCATCTGTACGTCCATCAGCACCAAGTCGTAAGGGATTTGGCGAAGCGTCTCGACGGCCTCACGACCGTTGGCCACACCATCAGCCTTGAAACCTAGCTTACGCAACGTCTCCAATACCACCTGCTGGTTGGTGATGTTGTCTTCTGCCAAAAGCACCCGCACCCGCTCACCAGGTGGCACGCCCCGCAACACGAGTGTGCGCGGTGCTGGCAGCGGTGTATCGTTTCGAGCCCGCCGTTGACCGCGAACCCGCCGTTTCACCACCGCAGCAGTGGGTTGCTTCTCTAGGCAAACGGTAAACCAAAACTCCGACCCGCTGCCTTCACGGCTGGTGACGCCGATCTTGCCTCCTAATAGCTCGGTCAGCTCCTTGGAGATCGCGAGTCCCAAACCGGTGCCTCCATAACGGCGCGTCGTCGAGGCATCCACTTGGAAAAACTTATTAAATAGCAGGCCCAGCCGGTCGGGCGGAATGCCAATACCGGTGTCCACCACGGCAAATAGCAAGGTGGCTCGGCGCGGTGTCTGCCGCTCCACCGTCACGTTGATGGTGATCGCGCCGTGACTTGTGAACTTCAACGCATTGCCAACCAAGTTGAGCAGTATTTGGCGTAACCGTCCCGGATCGCCACGCAGGTGCGTCGGTACGTTTTGGGCAAGGTTGCAGTGAAACTGCAGCGCCTTCTCGGCGGCCCGCAACGTCATCGCCGCGGCGAAATCATCCAACAATTCACGAAGGTCAAAGTCGATCACCTCGGTTTCGAGCTTACCTGCTTCGATCTTAGAGAAATCGAGAATATCGTTAACGATTGCCAGTAACGCATCGCCGCTTAGGCGCACGCTATCAGCGTAGCGCCGTTGCTCCGGAGTCAGCGCGGTATCCAACAACAGGCCGGTCATGCCGATCATGCCGTTGATCGGCGTACGAATCTCATGGCTCATGTTCGCCAAGAATTCGCTCTTGGCTCGATTGGCGCGCTCGGCGCCTTCGGCGAGTTGTTTCGCCCGTTCGGTCGCCGCCGCAAGCCGTCGATTGGCTTCGCACAGCTCCGCTTCGGCGCGTTTGCGCTCAGTCACATCGTGAATGATCGAATGCAGCACGAGACGACCGCCCAGAAGAATGGCGCTGCTGAAGACCTCGACGTCGCATACCGTGCCATCGGCGCGACGGTGCTGGAAATCGAAGCGCAAGGCTTGATGCTCCCGCACAGCCGCCATGGCCTGGCGGATCCTCTCCTCAGAAAGCGTGTTGATCTGCGCGATCTTCATCGCTAGCAGCTGCTCGCGGCCATAGCCGTAAAACTGCACAGCGGCGAGGTTGGCATCGACGATGGTACCGTCAGCAGGATCTACCAGCAGCATCGCCGAGGAGTTCTCGGCAAACTGGCGACGGTACGACTCTTCGCTCCGGCGTAACGCGGCCTCGGCCTCACGCTCCTGGTTCAACGAATCCTCGCGGGCGATCTCTTGAGCACTGATCACGCTGCCGGTGACCGCCCCAGTCGGGTCGCACATCACACTGATGTTGGCGCTCACCGTCTTGGCGTGTCCGGCATCGTTCAAGAGCACCAATAACGCCTCGCAGGCACCGTGCGCCAATGCCTCGGTGAACAACTGCACCAGCCGCGCCTGATCGGTTAGGGGCGCAAAGCTGCCAACAAACTCCCGCCCGATGACTGCTGCCCGTTCCGCACCGAGCATGTTTGCAGCAGCAGGGTTAAGGTCCACCACCCGGCGTTGCCGATCCACCACCCACAGCGCAATCCCGGTGGCCTCGAACGCCCCTTGACGCACCTCGCGCTGCGCCGTGTTTGCCATCGACACCGCCCTCACCCTCCCATGCCGTTGGCGTCATCAGCACGAGCGCCAGAACCAGGTCATTGGTCAGACCCACGCCACACTCATTTGAGTTAGGGAGCCATCGGCAAGGCGTCAAGCAAACGCATTCTGATCAGGCACGCGCGCGCACTGCCCACCGCAGCTTCGCCGAAGCCGCCCGCCGATTGGCGAACGTTTCTGCCTTGGTCGGACGAATTACACGGGCTGCCACAGCCGCGTACACCCCTGCGCGAAAACCTTGTTGGAACGCTTTCTTAACCCGCCGGTCTTCACCCGAATGAAAGGTCAGGATGGCCACGCGACCATCGGGCGCGAGACAAGTAGGCAACGCCAACAGCAAGGCATCCAACGCCGCAAACTCATCGTTGACGGCAATCCGCAGCGCCTGAAAGGTGCGACGCAACGATCGCTTCACATCGCTTTTCGAAAGTGCCGGTATTGCGCGGTTGAGACCCATCCGCACCTGACGCTCAGCCGCATGGGTGGTGCTCAACGGCTTCTGCTTGAGGAGCTCGGCGATCACGTTGGCATGCGGTTCATCGGCGTTTTTGCTCAAAAATCCGGCAAGCTCAGGTGCACTCGTACGCTGCAACAAAGCCGCCGCCGACTCGCCACGCGACGGATCCATCCGCATGTCAAGCGGTCCTACCCCCTTGTAGCTAAAGCCCCGCTCGGGATTGTCGAATTGCATAGCCGAGACCCCTAGGTCGGCAAGGACAATGTCGGCCTGCGCAATTCCTGCGGCCGCCAAAACCGCAGGCAGCTCAGCGAAGCTCGCGTGGCGGACGTTTACGCACTCGGGGCCAAAGCCTAAGGCCCGCAATGCTGCTTCGGTGCGGGGCAATTCGAACCGATCGACATCGAGGCCTAACAGCCGCCCCCCGGGTTGCAGCGCATCCAAAAGTGCGCACGCATGCCCGCCACCACCCAGTGTACAATCCACGGCCAGCTCGCCGGGTTGGGGACGTAGGCAACGCAGAACTTCCGTCACCATGATCGGTTGATGTCGGCGGGTGACCAGCGCCGAGGGCTGAGGCAGTGCTTTCGACACGGCCCACTCCTACCTGTTGCATGATATCCCGCGCAACGTAGCCCGAGTGAGCAGCGCCATGAATTCTTTGTCCAACGCCCGCCTGACTGGCCACAAGAGACACGCAGAGCCCCGACGATGTGCCCCACAATAGGAGAGACACGATGACACGAGTAGCAAATTCCCCAACCGTTACGCTTCGTTATATCGAACAAAAGATGGATGAGTTCAAAGCTGAGCTCAACAAACGGGTAGCCCCGGACGGCTCGGTGGACCTAGAAGTCCTGCGTGCTTACACCAAAGACGAGTACCTACGCGGCGTCATCGACAACGTCAGAGGGTTCGTCCGACCAGGCGAGGAGCTAAAAGTCACGCTCGCAGCCAGCGAGAGACAATCGGTCCTGCAAGCGCTCGCCGGCGCACGCCAAGCCGTCCACAGCCTGGATGCCGACCGCGACCAAGCACTCACAAAAATCGAGTCGATGGCCAACCACGCCCTAAACTTCGATACCCCCGCACGTAAGGCCTTCACGCCGATGGAAGCCATGCTGGCCCGCGCCTTTGCGTACCAAGCGCATCGCGGCAAATAACGTACGGTTTCATGCCATCCCAAGGCATTTCTGACGTCTGAACGCCACGTGGTAGGTCGATCCGGCCTGCCACCTGGATCTACGTGCGCTTGCCCCCGCGTTCACAATCACGTCCAATCCTCACAGCAATATTGTTCGAATGACTGACTCAACCACAGCGTCTGTATCGCTGCGAAGTGCAACGACGGTGGGTTTGGCTCGCCACGACTCCCGTGCGGTGCGGGGCAGAAGATGGCATCATCCCGCCAGCACCGAGCTTGGACGCCACGCACGTGGCACGCGTACGACAAGGAGGGTCCGATGACGCCTAGCTGCCTGTTAACCACGACCACGCTCATCATGACGTTGGCCGTCACCACCAGGGTACGGGCCGACGAAGATCCCCCCGGCCGCACGGCCCGCCTGAGCTTTATCGAGGGCGACGTGTCGTTCCAACCGGCCGGCGAAGTGGATTGGAGCCGTGCTGAGCTGAACCGCCCGCTCACGCTAGGCGATCGATTGTGGGCCGACAGCAACGCGCGAGTGGAACTAGGTCTGGGCACCACCAGCGTGCGACTGGGCCCAACCACCGCCTTCGCCTTTCTCGATCTCAACGACGACGTGGACCAAATGCAGCTCACACAGGGCACGCTGGCCATCCGGGTCCGGAGCCTCGAACCCGATGAAACCATCGAGGTGGATACCCCCAACCTGGCCTTCACGATCCAAACCATCGGCGACTATCGCCTGGACGTGAGCGAAGACGGCCTGACCACGGGCGTCAGCGTGCGCACGGGAAGTGGCGAGGTCCAAGGTGGTGGCGAGACCTTCATGCTCGGCGTCGGCCAGCATGGCGATTTTGTCGGTAGCGAAACCCTGCAGGTCACGTTACGTGAGGCCCGCGCCCACGACGACTTTGATCGCTGGTGCCAAAGCCGGGATCGACGCACGGAGGGCGGCACCTCGGTCCAGTACGTATCGACGAGCGTGGTCGGTTGGGAGGACCTAGACGAACATGGTTCGTGGTACCCCAACGCGACGTACGGCTATCTCTGGTTCCCCGCGCTGGTGGCAGCCAGCTGGGCCCCGTACCGCTACGGCCACTGGGAATGGATCCCACCGTGGGGCTGGACCTGGGTGGATGATGCGCCCTGGGGTTTTGCACCGTTCCACTATGGGCGCTGGATCTACGTCAACGGGCGCTGGGGCTGGTTCCCCGGGCCCCTGGGGATGCGCGCGGTGTATGCCCCGGCGTTCGTGGTCTTCGTACGCCATGGCCCACAACACCGACACGTAGGTTGGTTCCCATTGGGCCCACGCGACGCGTACACCCCAGGACATTATGCCAGTCAGCGCTACTGGGAGCGGGTCAACCAAAGCAGCGCTCTGCTGCCCCAAGGTTGGCAAGCACAGAGATTTGAATCCGACGCCGAGCTGCCACGCGATGGCTTTGCCAATCGCTTTATCCCCAATGCAATCAGCAGCGCTAACCAAGAGAGCTTTGCCGCGCCACAAGCGCTCGGACATCGGCCACTAGACCCACGTGAGCCCCTCACCGACGATGCCGCGCTCACGCCGTACGCCCCTGTGGCTCCAACGCGCGCAAACCTCTATGGCAGCGCACCCGTGAGCAACCGCCTCCAGCCACCCCTCGGCACTCAACGCCGAGCGGTGGTGGTACGACGCGGGCCTCCGGCCGCCGCCGT
>JAKLEG010000167.1 GCA_022703175.1 Myxococcota bacterium
TATCTTCAGTTGCCGCGGCCATGGTTGGTCGAACCTACAAAGTATGCACATTAACCTACCCTTCTGCGGTGCCGCCGAGTTCGGCGCGCTGCATGCGGCGATCCGTTTGGTGCTGCCCATTCTGCCAGCGCTCGCCGCAAGTTCGCCCATTGTCGAAGGCAAGGTAACTGGCACCCTCGACACCCGGCTGGTCGTCTATCGCACCAATCAGAAACGCGTGCCCTCGCTCACCGGGCGCGTCATTCCAGAGCCGGTATTTTCGCCCGCGTCCTACCAGGACGAGATCCTGGCGCGTCTGTATCGCGACATCACCCCCCATGACACCGACGACATCCTGAAGCACGAGTGGCTGAACTCGCGCGGCGCGATTGCGCGTTTCGAACGTGACGCCATCGAGATTCGTGTACTGGACCTGCAAGAAGCTCCCGTGGCCGACCTGGCCCTGGCCACCCTCATCGTAAATACGGTCAAGGCGCTCTGCCAGCAGCGTTGGGTCACTCAGACCGAGCTGGAAACGTGGCCCGTCGAGCCCTTGGCTCAACTCTTCGAGAGTGCTGTCGTCGACGCAGAGGCGACCGAAATCCGTGACACCCACTACCTGGCGATGTTCGGTTTTCCGGGCCAGGCTGCCACCGCGCAAGACCTCTGGCATCACCTCCGTCAGGAGCTATGCACCACGGTCGCCGTCCCCGATGCCTTAAGCCAACACGCCCTGGACGTGATACTGAACGAAGGCCCGTTGGCGCGACGGATCCTTAAAGCGGTCGGCAAAAAGCCCGCGCTCACCGAGCTCCGTGCGATCTACACGAGCCTATGTGACTGCCTTGAAACCGGCGCCCTGTTTGTCCCGTAGCGGTCCAGCCCTGCTCCTCACCTGCGAGCACGCCTCCCCCGCGCCCCCACCGCAACTGGCGCGCTTGGCCCACGAGCACCAACGCTTCTTACAAAGTCACCGCGGCTACGACGCTGGTGCCCTGGTCCTGGCCGAGTATTTGGCACAACGCACGGGTGCCCCACTTGTCGTGGGCAAGATTGGTCGACTATGGATTGACCTGAATCGCCCCAGCGAAGCGCCCGACCTTGTGGGGGTGTTGGCACGGCGGCTCAGTCCCAAACAACAACAGTTGCTCATCGCACAATTCCATGCACGGCACTGGCACACCGTGCGTGCCAAGCTCCAGGCACTCGTAGCAAACCACAAGACTGTGATGCACCTGGCCTGCCACAGCTTTACCCCGATATTGCGCGGGAAAATACGCCAGGTGGATGTTGGCGTGCTCTTTGACCCGCGCCGAGCCGACGAAGCCCAATTCGCTGCCAAGTTCTGCCGCGAGCTCCGCAAACGCGCCCCCGAGTTGCGGGTGCGCCTCAATGCGCCCTACCGAGGCACTGCGCCCGGGCTTACAACCTCGATGCGGAAAGAATGGCCTTCGCAGCGCTACCTTGGCGTTGAACTCGAGGTCAACCAGCGCTTCATACGGCGTGGCGGTCGGGCCTGGGCCAAGCTATACGCTGCAGTCGGAGACACGCTCGCCACGCTGCTTGCTCCCCCCTCGACCGCATCGACAAGGTGAGCTAAGGGTTACCGCCCGTCACTTCGGTGACCTGGCTCACGAGGTAGTAGCATGGCCAAAGCCAAGCCTAAGACAGCCGTTCGCAAAGCTCGCCCCGAACCAAAGAGTGTCGCCCTCCCCGCCGCCACGCTGGAGCGTGAGTTTGGTAAGTCACCTGCGCAGTGGCACATCGACGACCTGATCGCACTGGTACGCGAACGCGGCATTCGCATCGTCGCCTTGATGCACATCGGCGGCGATGGCTGGCTTAAGACCCTGGACTTTGTGCCCCGTAGCCTCAGCCACCTCCGGGACATCCTCGAAGGTGGCGAGCGTGCCGATGGTTCGAGTCTGTTCACCGGCACTGGTATTCGCGCGGGCGCCTCCGATGTTGTGCTGCGCCCACGCATTGATTCTGCGTTCATTGACCCGTTTGCCAGCGAGCCCACCTTGGCCGTGCTTTGCAGCCACCTCGGCAAGGACGGCAAACCCCTGCCGCAGTCCCCAGATACCATCGTGCGCCGTGCCTACGAGCGCCTCCAACAGGATGCAGGGGTCGATCTGTGGGCGTTGGGTGAGGTCGAGTACTTCCTTGGCAAACAATGCGGCGAAGGGGACGCGTATGGCGCCGACGAACGCGGTTATCACGCGACCTCCCCCTTTGTGTTCGGCGAGGTGATGCGCCGCAAAGCGATCATCCATTTGGCTGAGATGGGCGTGCCGGTAAAATACGGGCACAGCGAAGTCGGCTACATCGAAGCGAGCCCCGTCGACCCGGTGGTATGGGAGCAACACGAAGTCGAATTGGCACTGGCACCCTTACCCAAGGCTGCCGAGGCAGTACCGCTCACTCAATGGGTTTTGCGCAACTTGGCCCAACGCCACGGCATGCGCTGTAGCTTCAATCCGATTGTGCGCCAGGGTCACGCCGGTAGCGGCATGCACTTCCATTTCTCCCCGATGACCGAAGGCGCGCACCGTGGCGGCCGCGACGTCAGAGGTCAGCTCAGCGACCAAGCCAAGTGGCTCATCGCTGGCCTGGTAGAAACTGGCGCCTCACTGATGGCGTTTGGCAACCGCGACTACAATTCGTTTATTCGACTGTCCCAAGGCAAAGAGGTCCCCCAAGCAGTGTCGTGGGGCGAGTTCAATCGTCACGCGCTGGTTCGCCTGCCGATCGTTCCCCAAGCCGCTGACGGCCGTGTCACCGCTGCCCCGACAATTGAATTCCGTCTGCCGGACGGTTCAGGCTTCCCGCACCTCCTCTTGGCAGGCGTCGCACAGGCGATGATGTACGGCAAGAGCATAAAGCAGGTGGATTCGCTTCTGGAAGCCACCGCGGCCGGCAAGACGCACTCGCACGATGATAACACGCACCTGCCTCACAATTTTGGTGAGATAGCCGACTTGATTGCAGCCAAGCGCGGCTACTTAGAGGCCGCTCAGGTGTTTGAGCCGAGCTTCATCGATAGCCTGTTGGAAGGACTCAGGAAGCGCGTCTAACGGTTGGCCGGCGCGCTGGCATCCTCTATCATCCGTCTATGACCATTTGGTGTCGTCTTTGTCGCGAGCCCGTGGTTGACGGCAGTCAGTTCTGCCACCGACACCGTGCTCAGGCGGCCCTCTTCTCGCGCGCCTTTGCGCCAGCCGAGGGAGTCACCGCTGCCGCCGAGGTTACGGCCGGGCACGCAGCCCCCCTCCCTACCGCATCGTTCACCGAGGCCGAGCGGGCCGTGGCAGCACTCACCCAAACTTTGACCGAGCTACTCGTCTCGGGTGAGGCGAACAAACGCCAACGTTGGCCGGTCATCTCAATCTACTACGCTTCCGAGACGTTGCTCGCGCGCGCCTATTTCGCCATTGTGCCGTCGAGCGGCAAAGATCCAGAGTGCACGCCCCTTAACATCAACGGCACGCGGCTGAAGGAAGCGCTCACGACCGGCGGGATCGTGCATCACGTGCTAGTAGAACAATTCGAGGCGTCGGTCGCCGCGCTCAAGACGCAGCAGCTCGACTCTCTCGACGTGCACTTCGTTACCTACGCGGGCGTTATCGCGATCAACCGCCATCGTTCTGGTGAACGCGACAAGAACCTAGCGACGCTCATCCAAACTGAGCAAGGCTTCGAGGTAACGACAGTCGAGGCCGTACGCCCCCGGCTCCAACACCAACGCTGGTAGTTACTTCAACACCGGGATCCGCACCTTCACACCAACGGTCAGCGCAGCCGGATCCTTCAGTTCGGGATTGGCTTCCAGGATTCGCGCGCCAAGCTTCGCGTCACCAAGCTCGGCCGCAGCAATTGCATCGAGCGTGTCACCCGCTTTCACCTGCACCTCAACGAACCGAGGCGCCCGCACTTCGACCCCCACCGCTATCATAGCTTGAGCATCTTTAAGGCCTGGGTTTGCGCTCGCCAACAGGGGTGCACGCGTCGCGCGACCGTAGAGAGCCGTGCTCATGGCCTCCAAGGTTCGTGCGCTGTCGACCCTGCGGTAGAGGTAGCGCGCTTCATCTCGGGGTTCCTTCGCATCGAAAGCCGAGCTTGCCGCGGCCGCTGCGTCTGCCGGGGCGCCCCCAGTAACGTCTGACGTCGGTGCCTCAGCGTTACCATCGCGAACCTTGGGATCGGCGTCTTTGGTTTCCACCGGTTTCGCCTCTTTCGTGTCCGTGACAGATCCCGAAGGCTCCGGCTTCTTCTCGTCGAGCTTCGCTTCGCCCGCTGGCGCGGGTTTGCCCTCGGCCCCTGGCTCCCCGGGCTTCGGGCCGCCCGAACTCAAGGCCACGAAAAGGATGACCAGCAGTAACCCCCCCAACAGACCGCCGCCCAGGATCAAGTTATTGCGCCGCCGCGTTTGCGCGGCCTTTTGCAACAAAGGGTCGTTCTCTCCGTAAGGATCGGCGACCGCACCTGCCAATGGTTGAGCGTAGCTCGATGGCGCCTGGGTACTCGCCCCAGGAACTGGCGTCGAACCCGGTACACTCGTAGGCATGCCCGGCATCGCCAGCGTGTGCATCGGGGACGCAAAGGTCGGAGTCGGAGTCGGTGCCACCGGTGGCGCCATAGGCGCGTTCATTGGCGCTCGTTCGATCGTTGGCATCGGTGGCACGTAACCGCCGGCAGCGGTGGGGTAAGCCAGGCCCTCAGCCAACGACACAATCAGGGAGGTTTCACCGATGGTGATCTGATCGCCATGTGCCAAAGCAATACGGCTCGCCCGCGTGCCGTTCACAAGCGTCCCAGCTGCAGTGCCGAGATCCACCAGAAGCACCCCCGAAGGCGACAGCTCCAAGGCCGCATGTACCCGAGAGGCGCCGGGATCATCGACCCGAACCTGGGCAGTGGGCGATCGGCCCAAACGCACAACCTTCTTGGTGAGATCGAATTGATGTTCGGCGACGCATTGGCCGCCGCGAATGACTTGAAGATGAAGAACGATGGCCATGGTTTGTACTATCTACCTTACGATACTCATCCACGGCACAAAAGCATGCCGCCACCCACGGCCAAATGTCGCCGAAATTATGCCCGGATGTTACCGATGATTCCCTTCCGGGTATCTTCTTGGGCTTTCAGGATGTTGGAGAGCGTGTTCATTGCTTGTGTGTAGTGCTCGGTTTTGATCTGAAACTGATAGCTATCTTGAGTGCTCAACGACCCGAGCGTCTCCTGCTGTTCTTTGAGCTTCTTCAGAAGTTCGGTGGCTTGCTCTTTTGTCAGCGCCACATTTTTGTGCTCGACGATCGTGGTGGTCCCATCGGCATTGCACACAACCTCGCGATACGTGAATAACTGCGTATCCTTCCCGGCCGGCCAGTCGGCAAGCATCGCCTCAAGTTCGTTCACATCGGCCCGACATTCGGTGCCGGCATTTTGCCGGTCTTGCATGTTGGTAACAAAGCCGTAGAGGTCCTGTTCGACGCCATTGAGACCAACAAAGAGCGTACCCTCGGAAGCCTGGTTCGCCTGATTCTCACCGGTGGTCAACAAATAGGTTTCATAGGTCTCTTGCCCTGCCTGCGCCAACCCCGCCGACGCGGCCTCGACCTTCAAGCCGGTGCTCTCAGCCTCAACGGCATCCCACACAGCATGTCCCAGAGCCAACGCGCTTGCCTTGAGCTTTGCAGCGTTCTCAGGCGACAACTTAGCGTAAATCGACTCGGCGCGCTCGCGTTCGGCCGGCGACAGCTGCGGCACCTCGACCTGCTGACCATCAGCCAACTTCACCAGGAAGGGTTCCTGCGCTGACGGTTTGTCGGTTGTGCCACCGCTCTTTTTCAAAGCCGACAGGTCCGGGCGGCCAATACCAGCAAACGTTTTCGGGCCGTTGCCGTCAAAGGCGTTTGCCGTATGCAAATCCGTCCGACGTTTTACGACTTGCGTCTCGGGTGTGACCTGCGCCTGCGTGCGACCCTGGATTTCGTCAATACGAAGCTTTGACATGATGAGACCTCCTGGCCGAGACGATACACACCGCCCTGTGTTCGGGGTCGGTGTTCTCTGACGTTATCGCAAGAAGCGAATCAAGGTTGCCAATAAATACGCTTTTCTTGTTGTGACGTGGAGACATAGGCCACAGCTGCGGTATAGGGGGCCTATGGGAAGAATCGCTCGACCGCCACAAGAGTTAGAATACATGGAAAAAGAGGGCACACCGCCGCCCTCACGCAATCGCCGCAAAGACGAAGCCAACCGCAAGCGTGAAATCGCCGATGAGATTGCTGCGCTGAACGAAGCTGACTTTCGCGCACTCGCGATACCCGACGACATCCGCGAGGCCTTTGTGTTGGCGCGCCGAGTCGATGCCCATGGGGGCAAACGTCGCCAACTGCAACTCGTCGCCAAGATGATGCGGCTTATCGACACCGGGCCGATCGAGGCACAGCTTGCAAAAAGCTACCGCAAAGAAGGCGAAATCAAGGCGCGCAATCGTGCCGTCGAACGCTGGCGTGATCGGTTGATGACAGAAGGCAGCGCTGGCGTGAAAGCTCTACGCACAGCCTTCCCCACGATCGAAGCAGATGATGTCACAACGCTCGTCGCTGCGGCCCGCGATGAGTTGCGTCGGGGTCCGGCCCGCACTCACGCGCGGGCCCTGTTTCGCTTCCTCTGGAAAAACACCTCGGGTTGAGCATTGCCTAAAGGCCCCAACCATTGGTAGAGGGCCGCCATGTCCATCAAGCGCACGAAGCAACGTACCTTCTCCCGCCGTGATGAAGACTCTCAAATCGCCTCCGCCCGAGGGCACGAACCCGAGAAGCAATGGGAAGAGCTGATAGTGGGTCAGGCTGAAGATGCCTTTCAGATTTTTTCGTTGAAGACGCGCTATGCGAAAGGCGCGCTTCTCGCCCACCCCACGTTTGGCAAGGGCGTGGTCGTCACCGCGGGCCCCACCATCATTGAAGTCTTATTCAAGGAGGGCAAGAAGAAGCTGGGTCACGGCGTCGCCTCCTAGGGACGGACCAACGCCGAACATCGGTTGACCCTCGTGCGCTCTCGCTTGTCGCCATACAGCGACAACTGCGCTAGAGGTTCGGCATGGTCACTTTTCTACCGGTTCCGATTCCCAGCAAGATCGTCTGTGTCGGCCGTAACTATGCCGACCATGCGAAGGAGTTGGGCAATGTGCTACCCACCGAGCCGTTGCTATTCCTCAAGCCCCCATCCGCCCTCATTCCTCACGCCGCCCCGATCCATCTGCCGGCGGTGTCGCAGCACGTGGAACATGAGGCCGAACTTGGCGTGGTGCTCGGCAAGACGCTACACCAGGCCAGCGAAGCGGAGGCGCGCGCCGCGATCTTGGGAATCACTTGCGTCAATGACGTCACCGCCCGAGACCTACAAAAACGTGATGGCCAATGGACGCGCGCCAAAGGTTTCGACACTTTTTGCCCGGTCGGCCCCCATATGCTCCTCGTTGATGTAACATGCGATCTGGATGCGTTCGAGATCCTCGGACGCGTCAATGGCGCGCTCCGGCAGCATGGGGTGGTCCGTGAAATGCATTTCTCCATTCCCCGCCTGCTCAGTTACATTTCTAGCATCATGACGCTTTACCCCCATGATCTCGTGGCCACCGGGACGCCCGCTGGCGTAGGTCCCTTACACGCAGGAGACCAGGTAGAGGTCGAAATTCCGGGCGTGGGCACTCTGTCGAATCCTGTGATCCATCCCCCGGAGACATCCCGATGAGCTGGTTGTACGATGCCGCAGAGTTCGCCACCGATGCATTGGTGCTGGCCCTATGTGTGATGCTGGTCGCCTACTTCCTGTCTCGCCTGTTGCGCCAAGACAAAGAGCCAGGCCACCTGCAAGTGCGAATCCTGACAGATAAGGTGAAAGCCCTATCGCACGGTGTGCGTCTGGTTGCGTGGACCAAAGCTGAACTGAAACAGCACCGCAAACAACAACGCCGCCTCGAAAAAAAGGCGCCAGCCTCCAAGCCACTTGTGTTTGTGTTGGAGTTCGAAGGTGACCTCGCGGCCTCGGCGGTGCGCAACCTCCGACAGGAGATCACTGCCATCCTTGGGGCTGCTCGTCCGGGCGATGAAGTTCTGCTGCGGCTCGAAAGCAGCGGCGGCGCAGTGCACGGTTACGGGCTGGCAGCTTCGCAATTGCAGCGCTTGCGCGACCAAAACATTCATCTGACCGTGGCGGTGGATAAGGTGGCTGCAAGCGGCGGCTACATGATGGCCTGTGTTGCACACGAAATTCTGGCGGCGCCCTTTGCCTACCTAGGTTCTATTGGTGTCGTCGCCCCGGTGCCTAACCTGCATCGCCTCCTGCAACAGCACGGCGTGGATTACGAAGAAATGACCGCCGGTGAGTTCAAGCGCACGGTGAGTCTGTTGGGCGCCATCACACCAGAAGGCCGCAAGAAATTCCAAGAGCAGTTGGAGGAAACACACCTGCTTTTTAAGCGCCTGGTGACCAAACATCGGCCGCAGCTCAAACTCGACCAAGTCGCCACTGGCGAACACTGGTTGGGCGAACGAGCATTGGAGCTTGGCTTGGTAGACCGATTGCTCGTCAGTGACGACTTCCTGTTGGCCAAGATGACCGATCACGAATTGGTGCAGATCAAATACCGCGAGCCACATTCGCTGTCCCAGCGCATGGCCCGCTACATGGGCGACGAGTTGGATCGCTTGGCGTTGCGTTGGTGGGAGCGCCTAGGCCCGAACGTGCCACCCTTGGCGCGCTAGGTCCGATACCGTCCAACAAGAACATCGCTAACGTTGCCTGAGTCCCCGAGCCGGGGTAGCACTTAAGGGCCGGCCGATTGTCACGCCGGAATGAGGTCCTCATGAAAGTGCAGTTCGCTGCGCGCACCCACCTTGGCAAGCAACGCACCAACAACGAGGACAACTACTACGTGCTGCCCGAAGAACATCTCTACGTGGTCGCCGATGGCATGGGTGGGCACTCCTCAGGCGAAGTCGCCTCCCTTGTTGCGGTCGAAACCCTCGCCAACTTCTTCATCGATACAATGTCTGGAGAGTTCAACGATTGGCCCGCCGATCTGAGCCCGATGTTGAGCTATGATCAGAAACGCATTTCGGCAGGCATCAAACGGGCCAACCTGCAGGTGTATGCGACCGCCCAAGGCTCCGACGCCTACCGAGGCATGGGTACCACAATGGTTGCTCTGCTCCTGGGCAAGAACGACGCGTGCCTCGCGCACGTGGGTGACTCGCGCGGCTACCTCATCCGCAATGGCGACATCCAGCAGGTGACAAAGGATCATTCGTTGTTGAACGAAACCCTCAAGATTCGCCAATTGAGCCAAGACGAAATTCGTCACTTCGCCCACAAAAACGTCATCGTGCGCGCGCTAGGCCTAATGGACACGGTGGAGGTTGAGTTGACGCCAGTGACGCCGCAAGCGGGCGATATCTATCTGCTCTGCTCGGACGGTCTGTGCGACATGCTCGAGGATGCCGAAATCCTGGAGGTCACAAGCCGCCATCGCCAAGACCTGGAGAAGGCCGCCTTTGCTCTGATCGAACGTGCCAACGAAAATGGTGGTGTGGACAACATCACCACGGTGTTGGTGGGCGTCTCTAACTAAATCCGTCTATGACAACAAGCGCGCGACGCGAGGGTCGCGCAGATCCTCGACAACCCATGTCGCACCTTCCGCATACAGGGTCCCCCTGTGAAAACCGCCGGTCGCAACGGCCAAACACGGCGCATTAATCGCCTTGGCCGCAGCGATGTCACGCGGGGTATCACCAATGACAACGACGTCGCAGGATGACAGAGGCAAACGTTCCGCCTGAGCCCCGCGTTGAGCCGCCACACGCAACACCTCGCCGCGGTCTTCGTGGTCCGAACCAAAGCCGCCAAAAGCAAAGTGCCGGTGGAGCTGCACCACCTTGAGCTTCAGCCAGGCGCCCCACTCCACGTTCCCGGTCCCCAACCCCAAGCGTATGTGCGGCAGGCCTGCAAGCAGCTCCAGCAGTGGCACCACCCCCGGGCATAGCGAACACTGCATCGCCCCGCCGTTCTTCAGCGACGCCTCTAGGTTGTCGACATAGCGCTCCAACAAGCGCGTCACAGTAATTTCGTCGGCAGGCAACCCCGACCCCGTAAGCGCCGCGCGCATGATGCCGCGATCGGTCATGCCTGCGAACCGAATATTGTCCACCACCTTAGGTGTCGCCCCGTGGGACACCAAGGCGGCAATAAAGGTTTGGCGACCGATGTCCCCGGCGTGCATCAACGTACCATCAATATCGAAAAGTAACAGGCGCGGACGCATAGCCAGGCAACCTACTCCAACGACACCGCTGTTGTCAGCGATCCAGACTGATGGCCGCATAGGCTACTCAAACCGCTAGATGTTCCAGCAAGATCTTGGCGCCGATACCTATCAAAACCACCCCGCCCACGATGCGCATCCGTTTTCCCAAACGCGCGCCGATCGAAGCGCCGCCGACCATCCCAACCACCGTAAGCGCAGCCGTAACGACTCCAATCAAGAGACAAGGCAACACGATTGGCATCTCTAACATCGCGAAGCTCAAACCCACCGCCAAGGCGTCGATGCTCGTTGCGATGGAGAGCATCACTAGACTCCATCCACGTGTGGGGTCTTTACGCTCAGTTGC
>JAKLEG010000168.1 GCA_022703175.1 Myxococcota bacterium
TGACCGACACCGACCGTCTCCACGAGCACACCAATGACGACGGTGTTTTTATTCGCTCGCTGGCAACGCGCGGAGCGCTGGGCGGGCTGTCGCGAGCGAATAAAAACACCGTCGTCATTGGTGTGCCGGCTCATGCGAATGCGATCGCCCAAGATGGCCCCCCCCGAGAACGGGCTCGATGGATCCACCGCTAGCACGGCCACGCGTTTATTTTGTGCCCGCAGCGCCGACACCAACGCGTCCACCAAGGTCGATTTGCCGGCTCCCGGATTGCCGGTGATGCCCACCACCCAGGCGCCGCGACGATAGGGAAACAACTCGGCGGCCAAGGCACGGCCCGACGATGGCGCATCGTCGACCACTCGCAGTGCTCGCGCCATCGCGCGACGGTCCCCCGACACCAGCCTGGAAATTAGTTCGCGGCGTGCTTCATCGGACAACATCGGCGATACAACCCTTAGCGGCCGGCGTCTTTCAGCAGATGCCGGGCAATAATCAGCCGTTGAATCTCGCTCGTGCCCTCACCGATGGTGCACAACTTAGCGTCCCGGTAATGGCGCTCCACAGGGAATTCTGAGGTGTAGCCGTAGCCCCCATGAATCTGGACGGCCTCGTCGGTGGCGCGCATCGCCACCTCGGACGCAAACAGTTTCGCCATCGACGCCTCTTTACCAAACGGGCGCTTTTGCGCAGCCAGCCATGCGGCGCGATAGACCATCAGGGCCGCCGCTTCGGACTCCGTGCTCATGTTGGCGAGCTTCCACTGAATGGCCTGAAACTCGGCGAGCGGCTTGCCGAACTGCTCGCGCTGCGTAGCGTAGGTCAGCGAAGCCGACAACGCCGCGCGCGCCAATCCCAACGCCAACGCTCCGATGGTAATGCGGCCACCGTCTAACACCTGCAAGGTTTGGACAAACCCGTCACCCACCGGCCCGAGTCTTTGACTGTCAGGCACTCGCACGGCATCGAAGCTCAGGGTGGCGGTGTCGGAGGAGCGCATGCCGAGCTTGTCCTTCAACGGCCGGCGCTCAAACCCCTTCAGGTCTGGCTCCAAAATAAATGCAGAGATGCCGCGACTACCTTGGGTTCGATCAGTGACCGCCAAGATCACGTAGACTCCAGCGACTGTCCCCTGGGTAATAAAGACCTTGGAGCCATTCAACACCCAGTGACCACCATCTCGAACGGCGGTGGTCTGCATCGCGGCTGCGTCTGAACCCGAATTCGGCTCCGACAATCCCCAAGCCCCCAACTTGTCGCCCCGCGCCAGGGGCTTCAGGAATCGCTCCTTTTGTGCCTCCGAACCGAACATCTTCAGATGACCACTACATAGGCTGTTGTGGCTCGCCACCGTCAACGCCAACGAGCCATCCCCGTAGGCCAGCTCCTCGGTGACCAGAGCGAGCTCAATCGGCCCCAACCCGCTGCCGCCCCATTCCGGCGCTACCGTGACACCCAACAACCCCATCTCGGCCAACTCACGCACGATCTCATGTGGAAACGACTCCTGCCGATCCCACGTGCGAGCACGGGGCACCACCCGTTCACTGACGAACCGACGCACTGTCTCCCTTAGTAACTTTTGCTCGGCATTCAGCTCGAAATCCACGGCACGCCTCCGACGCTAGAGCGGCGTGAGGAATAGCAGGGACAACCTGCTATCACAACGGCCCAGGTGGCGGCGTTACGCACCTGAGTCGACGTCAATATGTCTTTCAACGCACTTGGGGGGGCTTGCTCCTTGTCGAAGGACTCGCTACGGAATCATAATCATGCTTGGAGCTAAGCCGTGAAACACTACGTCATAACCGGCGCCACCGGCGTGGTCGGCAATGCCATCGCCGAGCGCTTGCTCCGCCAAGGTGACAGCGTCCTGCACCTGCTCGTGCGGGCGAACAACCACGAACAAGCCGTGACTCGGGTGCGACGGCTGGTGGAGTTTTGGGGTCTCAACTGGGCGCAGGTTGAAGCGCGCATCGAGGTCCTCCAAGGGGATGCGACGCTGCCCCGGTTTGGCCTATCCGAACGCCAGCACGCCGCACTCACAGAACTGACCACTCACGTGGTGCATTGCGCGGCCTTGGTGCGCATGAACCTGCCTCTCGACGAAGCCAGAAAATCAGCCGTGGACGCAGCCAAGCAAGTTTTGGCACTCGCCCACGCGGCCCAACAGGCCAAGAGTCTGCAGAAAGTTGAGTTCGTCAGCACCGTGGGCGTGGCGGGTCGCACCAAGGCAGCGCTCGAAGAACGTTGGCTTACGACACCGCGCCAGTTTCACAACACGTACGAGCACGCAAAAGCCGATGCCGAGGTACTCGCTGCCGACGCCTGTGCCGCCGGCCTGCCGCTCACAGCTCATCGACTTAGCATGGTGGTGGGAGACTCGGTCACCGGGAAGGTACTGAGCTTTCAGATCTTCTATCATCTGCTGGAGTTCCTCTCGGGACGTCGCACGGCCGGCTTCTTTCCGTCGTTGCATAACGCCACACTTGACCTGGTGCCCGTGGACCTGGTTGCCCAGGCCATTTGCTGGTCCAGCCAAACGCCCAACACCATCGGCCGGGTTCTGCACCTGTGCGCCGGGCCTGAGCAGGCCGTGCCCTTAACCCAACTGCGCACCCAGGTGCGCACCACCCTGCGCCCTATTCGGGGTGCGTCACGTTTTGTGGTCACGATCCCGACACCAGTCTTGCATGCTACGTTGCCAGTGCTGCGGACCCTGCTGCCACAAACACACCGACGCGCGCTCGGAACGCTGCCGATTTTCCTAGACTATCTGGCGGGTCGCCAGGTTTTCAGCAATACCGCGACCCAACGACTATTGGCTGACGCCGGCATCACGCTGCCACGCACTGAGGCCTACCTGCCCGCCGTGTTGGCCTACTACTTTGCTAACCGCAATGCCCCACAACCATCGCAAGGATGACCGAATGTACGCCTCGGTCTCCAAACGCAACCCAGCCCGCTGTTTTGCCGATAACCTGGGCATATGAGGATTACGTCCCCCCAGCTGCCGTTGCTACCCATGTCGGTGCCCTCACCAACCGCATGTCCCCAAGCTGTCGTACCGCCATCCCCCACGGTGGCTCCGCGTCAACCCACGCCCAGCAAGTCGCTCGCCGAAATCTTGTCGCGTGCTTGGAGCCTTGGCCGCGTTGGCGCAGTGCTTGATCGCGAGCTTACGACCGCCGTCGATCTGCTTATGCAAACCCACGTAAAGAATGGTTTTTTTGGCCACTACTGCGACGGCATGCGACGTGTCCAAGGCTTTGGTGCGGACGGCAGCATGGAAGTAGCGTTGGTGCCGATGCGTACCCAGATCCCGATCGCCCGCGAGAGCAGCTGCCAATGCCCCTTATGCAGCCCACCCAACGACGTCGAAAAAGGCCTCGCATGGCGTGGCTACCAAATTTGGCCAAACGCGTTTCCCTACCTGCCCACCGACCAGCAACATATCCTGCTCACCAGCGCTGGCCACCGCGGCCAGGCCTTCTCGACCCAGCTTCTGAACGACGTCCTGGATTTTCAAGCGTTCACTGCCGGCAGCCGCCCACTCACGATGTTTTACAACGGTACCGCCGGAAACAGTCAGTACCACCTGCATTGGCAAGCCGTACGTGAAACCGTGCCGCTCGAACGTCTCATCGCCCGTGGCGCGCTATGCCTCACGTCCCACGTCAAAGAAGCCGATGGCGAGCTATCCAGCTTCGATCAGGGTTCGTATGCCGGTTTCATGGTCAGCGGCAACAAGCGCTTCGTGTGCGCCTGGGCACGCACGCTCGTGCAACACCTGAAGAGCGATCCGCTTACTCAAGGCGCCTACAACATGGGGCTGCTGTCTCAACAAAACGGCAACTTCCGCCTGGTGATCGTGCCCCGACGCGCAGCATGCCTCAAACCAAACTTGGGCTCGCTCGGACCGCGCGGCGTTGGTGCGTTCAATATGCTGGGCACCCAAGTATTGCCCAAAGACGAAATCCCAGCCGACTTTAGCGACGCGCTCACACACCTGCGCGATACGTTGGTGCCCCCGTGCGAGTTTGCTTGGCTCGCAACGCTCAAGGCCCCCGCTAAGTTGCCTATGTGCGAAGCGACCCAGCGCGCGCTTGTATGATAAGCGCCTCTTAGTCGGAGAAACTGGCGTCTGCGGGCGTAGAATCGGCAGCAACAGCGGCAGAGCCTGAATCAAACCCGACCACGTCGGTGATGACTGAGATGTCGATCACATCGCCCACCTTCTTAGTCAACCCGCCCTCCAGGCAGATGCGATTCATCTCAGCGTCGTAGCCCCAACCCGGTTCCGTTCCGAGGTGCTCAACCTTCGGCAGAGATACGCCATTCAAGGTGACCAGAATATCGCTCAGGCGCGTTAGATCGGGCGGCTCAGACAACGTGAAACAGTTGCCAATAATCAGGTTGATCGCGATCCGCTCCAACGTCTGACGGTAGTCGGCACGGCAGATCGAATCGATGAGCACGCCAGCATCATAACCGGCGGCGCGGCGTCGCTCAGCCAAGGTCGTCAAGAACTCGTGGTAACGGCTCCCAGGCATGGTCATGCAGCCACCTTGGCTGCTCCCCAGGTCGGGAACTCGACTGGTCAGCTGCTCAAACGGCGGCGCGGCCAAGTAGTTGCAATAGAAGTCGCCCGTTTGTCCGGGCCGGCGGTCAGGCAAATAGCGTGCGCTCCAACAACCGCATGCGTTTGAGGCCAGGCCATCGTCGGCGGCGCCCGGGTTGTTGACCGTGATGCAGCCGGCAGGCAGCGCATCCAAGCCGTTGGCGTCCAACTCGCTGGGAGCGGCGCCCACAATGCTTGCGGCGCGAATACCGCGGATGCCCCCTTTCACGCTGGCCAAGAAATCGAGCAGCTCCGCCACCGAGGTTGGATTCACACCCGTGTAGCAATCGGCGTCATCGCGAAACGGGTCGGCGTACCAATCGGCCGGGTATTCGCAGGCGTCCTCGTCGCTCAAGAAGATCACCGCCAAATCAGCATCCGGACGCAAAAAGCCCCAGTTAATTGCCCGCACCGCAAAATCGGCGTCGGGGTCGACCGCGCGGCGCAGCGCACTGAACGGCGTTTCAAAGGCGGAGCCTTCGGTCCCGAGCGCCGTCACGGCTGCATTGAAGTCTTGGATCAGCTGTTGCTTCAAGATCTCGGTTTGCGTCGGATCGGCATCGCTGGGGCGTCTGAAAATGCGCGTCCGGCCATCCCCCGACACCAGGCGTCCGCCATCACAGTTGGACCAATCTGGCACGCCGTCAGCATCGGTGTCCAAATCACAGCAGGGTTGACACTCAGGTGAGGTAGGCACCCGGACCACGTCGGTGGAGATCACTCCCACTTGGTAGTCGATGATGCTGTTGGTGAGCACCTCGATAAACGCGGACATGTTGTCTTTCAGCTTTTGCTGCTCTTCCGCCATACTCCCAGAATTGTCGATGACGAAAAGAATGTCGGCTTTGCCTTCGGTCTGCACCGCGACCTCGTAGTGGCGGCTGCCAACACGTTGGTTGGTCTGAAACACAAACGGATAACCTTGGCAGGCGGCAACGCCCAACACCCCGGACAGGCAGATCCACGTCAGCGTTTTCTGCGTGCACATCCGGTTACTCCTCATCGCTGGTCTGGCCGCACAAACCAGGCGGCTCCTCAGGGCCATAATAGCCCTCGATGCAGTCGTACTTGCTGACGTCACCACATTCGAGCTGCACGCGGCAGCGGCGCCACACGCAGTACTTCCGGCCCGCAAACGGGCCCGTCTCATTCACCACACGACATTCAAAGGCATCGGGACACGAGGCGTCGGCGCGGCACTCACTGGTGCAGTACGCGGGTCGCCCGCTCATGGCCACGCACACCAGCGAGTCGCACGGAAACTCGGTGTTGATCTCCACGGTGGCCGGGTATGCCACCGACGACTCTGACGCCGTATCGTCAGCCGTCGGCAGCTCCATCGGACAGGCTTCGCCCACGTCGCTCTGTTCGCGACACGCCGAAAGCACCAATGCACCGCAAAAAAGCAGCCGTCCTGAGTTGAACATCGCGGCGGACCATACCATGACAGCGAGAGGCCCACCACGCCCAGATGACGCATCACGACAAGTTAGCCACTTCTTGTCGGGCCAGGGTGTGATACAAGCGCCGACCAGTATGCCGCGTTTGAACCAAACCTTAGCTTTGTTGCTACTCACCTCAGGGAGCCTCGTTGCCTGGCCGCGCGCCGGTGCTGCGCAAGTGCCCGCTGAAGGCGAGTTGCAGCTTGTCACTCCCAGCCCCTATCCGAGCGCCGTACTAGATGTGCCGCTCGGCAGCACTGCCGGTCACGGTGTTGTTAGGAGCGGCTTTTGGGTGAACGGCGCCCGCAGCCTGCTGCGCACGGAGATCGCCGATGGCAGCGTGGCTTTGGGTGACGTGGTCCAAAACCGCTTAGACATTCAAGGCTATCTCGGTTTGGCCTTGTGGCGGCGCCTGGAGCTGGGTGTGGGCTTTGCTGGCACGGCCTATCAAGACGGCCTGAACACCTCGCTGGTGCGACAACTCGTCGGCAAGGATTCCTTGCAGCAAAACGGTTTGAACGACTTGCACCTGGGCCTCAAAGGCACCTTGGTCGAAGAGGATGACTACCTGCCGGCGCTAGCGTTGGTGGTGGAAGGCACCGTGCCCACTGGCAGCGAGCGTGAATTCCTGGGCGAAGCGGCCTACACCGTGTCCCCAAGCCTAGCACTCTCGAAACGCGTGGAACGCACCATGTGGGCCTTTAATGTTGGCTACCGCTATCGCCCCGAATCGATGCACGTCGCGGGCGCCGACATCGAGAGCGAAATCTTCTATCGTTTGGCGATGTCCTATCGGGTGCAACAACCAGGCTCCCCAAGCGTATGGAACTTGTTGTTCGGCTTCTTGGGGCACACCGCCGCGCGTGACCCGTTTGGGCTGGTCGACAAGGACCGCCCCGCGTTCCACAACAGCGGCGAGCTCTTCTTAGGCACCGAGCGTAGCGTCAGCACGACGATCGGCAGCTTCAAGTTCTTGGCGGGCCTCGGCACCGGCGTGATGTCGGGCTATGGTTCGGCGCGGCTGCGCGGCATCTTGGGCATCGACTACATCAACGCCGAGCCGACCGCCGACAATGATGGCGATGGCCTGCTCAACGCCCAAGACCAATGTCCCAACGGCGCCGAAGACGAAGACGACTTCGAAGACGAAGACGGCTGTCCTGACCTCGACAATGACCAAGATGGCGTGCCGGATGACGACGACGAGTGTCCGGTGGCCGCTGAGGATCGCGACAACTTCGAAGACAGCGATGGCTGCCCCGAACAAACTGACGAAGACACCGACCGCGACGGTGTTAGCGACGCAACCGACCGCTGCCCCACTGACAAAGAAGATCTGGACGGCTTCCAAGATGACGATGGTTGCCCCGACGTAGACAACGATGGCGATGGCCTGTCTGACCTCAACGATCTGTGTCCAGATGAGTTCGAAGATCAAACCACAAGTGCCGACAAGGATGGCTGCCCCGATAAGGTGAATCGTGACTTCGCCCGGCTGGGGGCCAACGCTATCCACCTGCTGGAGCCGGTGCGCTTCCTCACCGGACGGCCTCAGGTGGCCCCAGAATCCAAACCGGTGTTGAACCAAGTCGCGACAATCCTCAAGAGCCACCCCAAGCTCCATGTGCGCATTCTCGTGTCGCCCGAAGGTACCAAACCGGCCGCCCTCAAAGCTGCCGATCGACGCGCCCAGGCAATCGTCACCTTCTTGGTGGCACGTGGCATTGCCGCGTCACGCCTGTCCGCCGCGGGTCTCGACAAGCCGTCAGGGGGCGACGTCGCCGTGCGTGTCAGTATCGTTCGCTAGTGCGACATGAACTGCAGGAACGCTTCGAGGCTCCGCGGGGCGAGCGTGTAGTTCTCGCGCTTCTCCACCCCAAGCGCGCGCTTACGCGCCGGACCGTAGTCATGGCCCGGCATCACAACCAGATCGTCGGGCAGGCCACGCAAAACCGTCAATAACGAGTGATGCATTGCCGTGGGATCGGAGCCGGGCAAATCCACACGCCCACACTCGCCCACAAACAATGTGTCGCCGGTGAAGAGATAACCGTCAGTTACGAGCACGATGCTGTCCGGAGAATGGCCTGGGGTGTGTAGCGCGCGCAGCGTGATACTGCCGAGCGGCAACTCGTCACCGTCATGCAGGATAATGTCGGGATGCGTGGTGGTATTTTCGTACGCTGCTAGTTTGGCCCCCAACGCCTGAAAATGGGCATTGCCGCCGATATGGTCGTAGTGACTGTGCGTGTTGATCACGTAGCGCGGCTTCAAACCGTGCGCGCGCAACTCCCGCTCAATGAGCTTCGGTTCTGCGGCGGGGTCAATGATGGCGGCTTCGCCATCCACGCCTACCAGATAGGCGAAGTTGCGCATGCTACCGACCAACAACTGCTCCACGACCATTGAGCTCTCCTGTCGCTCTGCGGCGTCCAAGATCGCGCTCGATGCCGCCTTGACGGCAGCGGCACCCGTTCCGGAGCGCAGTTGCGTCCAAAATCCTGCTGCCGCAGCGATCGCCAGCGCCAACACAATGCTTGCACCAACATAGTAACGCCAACGCTGACTCCAAAGCTCGGCGCGTTCGTTTTCTGACACCCACCGCGGCGACAGCGACTTGCCGCAGCTCTCACACCTAAACGCCACGCTGTGACCTTTGAGCAAACCGCCCACCGCCGCCAGAAAAAAACCGAGGGCTAGCGCCCCCAGCACGCCAAACAAAAAGCTCACAGCCACGGCCACCGCCGAGGCACCTGCACCCACCAGCATCGGGGTCAGGCCATGGGCATTCAGGGTCACGAGGCTACCGCAATTTAGGCAAGCACGACGAGCACGGGGGCCATCCCAGCCGCAACGCCCGCAAATTTCTTGGTCGCTGCGCAGAGACGACTGGCATTTAAAGCAGCTCATGCCCGCCACGACCGGAGGTGGTGTGGATCGACCGGGCAAAGGCGTCGCACACCTCAACACCATCCCCATCGGCGGCGGCGTTGCGCGACTCGCAGCAACAGGCCCCACCTCGCTGGTGCGGCGGCGTTGACCGCAGAACGGGCACACCTGCATCGAGGCGGCGTGGCTCTTGCCACATTTCGGACACAATGACGTACTTCCCTGAACCATGCAGCTCCCCAAGCCCCCCATTCAACGTCGACGTGTGAGCTTCAATCGACGCGCAGCGTGATGTCCTCTTGGGGAAATCGCTTTCTCTGCCGAGCGGGCCTCGATTTGCCCCACCACCGTATCCAATTCAGCCACCACTTGCGAGTGCAGCCGCTGCTCCTTAAAAATCGCGACCAACGAGCGGTAGTACCAAATCGTACCGCCCTGGCCGCCACTAAAGCGTTGCCAAATCTTGGCCCCTAGCGTCTCTAAGTCACGGCGGATACAACGCGCGTTGTGCAGCTTGTCGGCCAACGACACCATCAAGGCCTCGGGTGAGGCGCCCCGTAGATGGTTGAGATAGCGCTTCTTGCGCCCCAGCCAAGGTGGCTTGGGAGTTTGGTCGGTGTCGGTACACTCGTCGATGATCCCCACGGTGCGCTTACCAAACAGCCGCAACAACCGCTCGCGTGTGCCGTTGCCGCCTTGGTCTTCAATAGCGTCATGCAGCAAAGCCGCAATGGCGGTGTCCTCATCGGCGCCCATCTCAATCACCAGCGCCGCCACGGCTAGCAGGTGCGAAATGTAGGGGATGTCGGTGTCTTTGCGCCGTTGAGAGCGATGCAAATCATGCGCGAGCACCAAAGCTTGGTCGAAGCGCTCGCCCAAGGCTTTCACCCGCTTGCGCCTGACACGTGTCGGTCGTCGGTGCATCATCCCCCTCCTCACCAGTGATAATCTAGCGGCAGGAGGGGGTTTTTGTCAGCTTTTCGAAAGCTTCACCTACCCACAATACGGCTCGATGCCCTCAGGCGAAATTCCCAAGGCCTGTGCCAAGTCGGCGGGGCTCACTGGCAACTTGAGCGCCACATCGAAACGCCCACTCAGAAAGCCGCCCCAGAGTCCGCCCGGCAACGGGCTGTCGGCAAACAGGATGCGGCGAACCAATGGATACTCCGAGGCCAGGAAGTCGAAAAGCTGAAAGGCATCCAAGCGTGGCGGATCGGCCGACACCAGCACCGTGTCGATCCGGGTGGCGCTGTCCTCAAGCCACGCCACCACCTCCAACGGCGAATGCGCGACAATCGGATAGCAGCCGAGTCGGGCAATGTCGTCTTCGAGCGCATCGTAGCTCAAGCTCGCATCCATCAACATGATTGCCCCGGAGTCGCGCGGGTCGGCCTGGCGCCTACGTGCTGCCGTAAGGATGCGGTTAATCGCAAAAGCGGCATCGGCCGCTGGCTCCAAGAACTCCAGCGACAGCCTGAGGGCGCGCGGGTCACGACGCGAAACCACATCAACAACGCTGGCGGTCAACGTGAAAGCCGGAAACGCCGAGGCGTACAATTCCAGATCGACCTCGGTGCCAGGGCGCACAAAGCAAGGGCACCGCAACATGCATCCCCCGGGGCTGAGGTTACGTAACCATCCGTAACTCCTACGAGAATCATGCAT
>JAKLEG010000169.1 GCA_022703175.1 Myxococcota bacterium
GTCGATGATGACCGCCGCTCGTGCGTTGGGCTTGGGCGTGGTCGCCATTGGTGGCATCCGCGGTGAAGCCGAGCAAGTCCACGATCTGCTGCAGCTGCCCGAAAAGAGCTTCCCGTTGGTGGGCTTGTGCATCGGCCACATCAAGACCGCCCCCCACCTCAAGCCTCGCCTGCCCATCGCAACCTTCAGGCACGATGAGCACTACCACAAGGAAGGCCTGGAGGCTGCTATTGCGGCATACGACCAAACTCTAATGACCCATTGGCAGCGGTTGGGTCGCGCGGATGGTGCCCCATGGAGCGAAACCGTGGCCGACTACTACGACCACAACTCGCGCCCACATTTGCGTGAGTTCTTGGCGCGTCAAGGCTTTGCCGCGGAGTAGGGGCGATGACCCAATCGCTTGAGCACTACCTGTTATTGTTGCGTGGCATCAACGTGGGCGGCAAAAACCGCCTCGCGATGGCCGCGCTTACCGAGCTGGTCTGCACGTTGGGCGCCACGAGCGTGCAAACCTACATCCAGAGCGGCAACGTGGTGTGCGCAGCGACACCGACCTTGGCACGTAGCCTAGCAGGCAAGCTTCAGGCACGCTTGCTGACACAACTCGGACTCACCATCCCCGTGCTGATGCGCTCGGCCGCCGAGTGCCAACAGGTGCTGAAGCAAAACCCATTCTTGAATGCGGGGGAGGATCCCGAACAGCTCCACGTCATGTTTTTGGCCGAGCCACCCAGCCCCGCTCGGTTGGCCACGCTCGATCCTGCACGTTCGCCCGGAGATCAGTTTGCCGTGGTCGGCCGTGACATCTATTTAAAGTGCCCAAACGGCGTCGCGCGCACCAAGCTCACCACCAGCTACTTTGATAGCCACCTCAAAACGGTAAGCAGCATGCGCAATTGGCGCACGGTGTGCACGTTAGCCTCGATGTGCCGCACGACGGGCTAGGCCAAGCCTGGCTAGCGTTCGCGGCGATAGCACGCACGCAACCGCCACTGCGCCCGGCCAGGTACACCGCCCCAGCGCTGGCGATACAACCTTGGGCCCCGAAGGTTCAGCGGCCGCATGACCTGCGACGAGCAGCCCCCAACCGATTACCCCAAGCCCCTCATGACCCGAGCCAGCTAATGCTGTCGGTGCTCACGCCTATCCCATCTTGCGCGAAAACGTTAGCAGAGCGGAGAAACCACCAGCAACCCTTGGGCGTGATAGACACTCCGATCGCGAGGTGCAGCGAGGCAGATCTGACGGTGCCTGACGGCGCGTTTATCGTAGGCGAGCGCGCATCGCCACCGCAACGTCCATGACGAATTCGCGATTCTCTTCGAAGCGTTGCAACAGTGCGCTGCGAACCGCCGTGAGCTGAGGCGGCTCGTGGTCGGTGGGTTCTCCCAGATCCAAAAGCTCGCGCACCAACAAGGCTTCGGCCTCCAAGTGCTCGGCCAACATCAATTCTAGCTGTTCGAGGGTGCGACTCACGACTCGCTCCTTTGCTACCATACGATTCCCCATTACACCGATTTCGCATTTGACAACAGATTTCGGCGATATTTACCAATAATTTATTCTACCCAAGCACCCTCGCAAAACCGCTCCCGATGGGGCTTTCGCCACCTTACGGCCCCCCAAGTCAACTATTGTCGTCAATCTTCCAGCGCTGCAACAATAGTTGCACGACGAGCTTGAGGGCCAACCAATCAATCCACTTAGGTAGTGGGTCATATACACCCTCCCCCAGATTATGGCCCCCTAAAGCCGCGCGGGTGCCCGGACCACAACACAAAATCATGCGTCTTTTTAGGAAGATACAGCCTGGCCCACGGGTGCCCGTCAAAGCCCGTGGCGGCGATGCTCTGCAATTTTAGCGGAGGTTAGCGGGACGCAAGGTTGGGGCAAATGGCGGTCGACGTTCGACGTCAGCCATGTCTGCGGCCGCGTAGTAGCCGGCCACTTGATCATGGTAGCTATCGCGCGTGTAGAGATCGGCCTGCGGTTCGTCGAGCAGCCGAGCGATAACTTGGGCGACCTCAAGAGCTGGCTGGGCCTTCGGTAACTGCCGAGAATCGATACCACCATACAAAGAGTTCAAACCGAAATCGGTGGCCACCGCACCAGGCGAAACCAGCGACACATGTATCTCAGGAAACATCTCACGCAGTTCAACCCGGAGGCTCGCGGTAAGGGCATTCAAGGCATGTTTTGCGGCGCTGTACGCTGAACGTGATGCGACATAGGGGATGCGCCCCAACAACGACGAGACATTCACGAGATGCCCGCGACTGCGGGCCTTAAAATGGGGCAGCACCGCTTGCATGCCGTACAAAGCAGATTTGACATTCACGCGCATCATCTCGTCCAGATCGTCATCGGTCAGCTCGGTGACGGATTTCGTGATGCCACGACCGACATTGTTCACCCAAGCGTCGATTTGACCGTAGCGCGTCAGGGCCGCTGCCACGACGCCATTCACCTGCGCCCGCTCGGTGACATCGGCGATCACGGTTAAACTCTCGCGACCGCAACGCGCCGCCACCTCCTGGAGTTGGGCTCGACGTCGAGCCACCAACACGGTGCGCTCTCCCCGCTCGGCCAAGAGCTCTGCCAGCGCCGCCCCGATGCCGCCACTTGCCCCGGTGATCACCACCACCCGTTGTTGCATGCACGCAAGATGAAGCGAGGCCCAACGGCTGTCAAACGGGACGGCCGACCAGCGTCCTTGGAGATAGCCAAGCACGAAAGGATCGAGCATAACCGACAGCTCAAGCTGGAGATCGGAGACGCGGCACGCGAGCGCAGACAGCGATGAATCTGATTCTGTTATTGCCCCAGGATTTCATCAACCCGACTGAGGTCAACCTCACCGGCCGTCGCTTGCAGCACGTCCGGAGCGTGCATCGGGCGCAGGTGGGCGACACGCTGCGAGTGGGCGCGCTGAATGGCTTGTTGGGCCAAGGTGTCGTCACCCAAGTGAACGATGAGCACCTGACGATGGCCGTGACGCTCTCGACACCCCCGCCCGCCAAACTAGCGTTGACGTTGGTGTTGGCGCTGCCGCGACCCAAGGTGCTCAACCGCGTGCTGGCGGCAGCCACCGCCCTGGGGGTGGCCCATATCACACTGCTCAACAGCTTTCGGGTTGAGAAGGGGTACTGGACCAATCCGCGGTTGGGCGCCGACAACCTGCTGTTGCAACGCCTGCTGGGGCTAGAGCAGGCACAAGACACCGGAATGCCGAGCGTTGACCTGCAGCGCCGCTTCAAACCCTTTGTCGAAGATGAGCTGGGCACTCGCTCGGCCGGCACGCTCAGGCTGGTGGCTCACCCGGAGGGTGCTGGCCCATGCCCGCGCGCGGTCACGACACCGGTGACGCTGGTGGTGGGCCCTGAAGGGGGGTTTATTCCCTTCGAAGTGGAGCTCTTACAAAAGGTGGGCTTTGCGCCGGTGAGCCTCGGCCCACGTATCCTGCGGGTGGAAACCGCCGTGGCCACGCTCGTAGGGCGCTTGTTTTGATCTGCGCCCCCTAGCCGTTGGCAGTCGCCTGCTTGGCACGCGGCTGTTTCTCCATCTCCGCAAGCTTCGCGCGCACCTCGATCATGTCGAGGGCGCGGATTTGAGTGATGAGCTGCTCCAGCGCGGCGCCCGGCAACGCCCCAGCCTGCGAAAACAGCGGCACGCCGTCCCTGAATGCCATCAATGTAGGAATGGCGCTGATTTGAAAGGCTCCCGCCAACCCTGGTTCGGCTTCGGTGTCGACTTTGCCAAACACAATATCGGGGTGAGCGGCAGCGGCCTTCTCAAACACCGGCGCAAATGCCCGACACGGGCCGCACCAGCTGGCCCAGAAGTCCACAAGCACGATGCCGTCTTTAGTGATGATGGATTCGAAGTTCTTCTCAGTCAGATCGGTGGTGTGCATGGCATTTGGCCTCAATCAGGAGGAGTCCATCTCCTCACCCGCAAAGAGCCGGTGGTGCGGCAAAAGGGTGCAACAACCCCCTCCGCGCGCCTACCGACAGCCAAACTCAAGCTGGGAGATACCGACTCTGGGTAACAGCGACCCCTGGTTTCGCCTCGCAACAGCGCTAGATAACAGCCCTAAGCCACTGGAATTAATAGCAAAATTCAGAGGGTCACAGGTACCCAGATGGCATTCCCCTTGCAACCCGAGGTTCGACCACCCGACCGGCGCTTACGCGCCGCAGGCAGAGGGCATCAATAATGAGAACTTTCGCGGCCCCCGTTTGGCCACGCCCCCTCGTTGTAGCCCTCATGGCCCTTGTATCGTCGGCAGCAACAGCCGCCGAAACCAACTTAGCCCTGGGGCGATTTGAACCGAGCGCCGCGGGCGAGCCATTTTTTGGCACCGACTCCGCATTGATTGAGGGCGATCTGCTGCCCAGTGCTCGCCTCACGTTGGACTGGGCCCACAATCCGTTGGTGCTCAACGACAAACAGAGCGGAGACACCATCGCCGCAGTGGTACGCAACCAGGCGTTCCTGAACTTTGGCGCATCGCTGGCGATTAGTCACCGCCTGGCCCTGGCCATCGACCTGCCTGTGGCGCTGTATCAGGACGGCCCCAAGCAGCCGGCTGGGACCACCACCTTACCGACCCCACGAGGCGCCCACCTGGGAGATATCCGGTTGGGCGCGCGCCTGCAGTTCTACCGAGCCACGTCGGGGCTATTCACCCTCGGTGCCGCAGCCTTTGTTGCCGCGCCCCTGGGGAGCTCCAGTTCCTCCAGCGGTGCCTTTGCCAGTGATGGGCAATTCCGCGGCCGCGTAGAGCTGTTGGCGAGCGGCATGGCCGACCGCTTTCTCTGGACCCTGGCGCTGGGACCAGACCTGCGTCGCACCCAACGATTCTTGGGTGTAGAGCAAGGCACCATGGTGAGAGTCGGCGGCGGTGCCGGCGTATTGCTGTTAGCCGACCGCTCGTTGCAGGTGGGTCCAGAGCTTGCCGCAGCCTTCACGCCCAATGACATTAGCCGCTACAACACCAACCTCGAACTGCTATTGGGTGCTCGCCTCCAGGTATTGGGCTTTGAGGGCGGACTCGGAGTCGGCCCTGGTCTCAGCTCGGGCATTGGCACCCCCGACTATCGCGTCGTAGCCACCCTTGGCTACGCCCCGCGAGCCGAACCGACACCGCCTACCGCGATGGATACCGATGCCGATGGCATCCTCGACCCCGACGACGCTTGCCCCACCGCGCGCGGTAGCACCGACCCTGACCCCGCGAAACACGGCTGTCCAAAACCGGTCGATCAAGATGGGGATGGCATCGCTGACACAGTCGATGCATGCCCACAGGTGCCTGGCGAAGCCTCCGCTGAGCCCGCCAAACATGGCTGCCCCAAGCCAAGCGACAAGGACAAAGATAGCGTGACGGACGACGTGGATGCGTGTGTGGACATCCCCGGCGTGGCGTCCAGCGACCCTAAACAGCACGGCTGTCCTGCCCCTTCAGATCAAGACAGCGATGGCATTGTGGATGAACAAGATGCCTGCCCCCAAGTGGCGGGCGCGCCAAACGCCGATGCGAAGAAACACGGCTGCCCGGCGGCACAGGTTGTAGGCAAACAGATCGTCATCCTGGACCAAGTGCGCTTTGAAACGAATAGCGACCGAATCAAAGTCGAAAGCGAAACCACGCTGCAAGCAATCCTGGGTGCGGTGCAAGGGCTGCCGACGGCTGCGCATCTACGCGTGGAAGGACATACAGACAACCAAGGGTCGGCGAAACACAACCGCAACTTAAGCGAACGCCGTGCCAAATCGGTGGTCGCATGGCTTGTGGCACACGGCGTAGATGCCAGCCGGCTCAATGCGCGCGGCTTTGGCCCCGACCGACCGCTAGCCTCCAACAAGACACCGGCGGGTCGTCAAGTGAATCGCCGCGTCGAAATCCATATCGTCGAATAGCTCTCAGGCAAGTGCAAGACGGGAGTCACTATGCAGCTCATCAAGTCAGCCATCATTCGTGGTCGCCCTTGCCTTGTGGCGCTCGCGCTAGCGCTTATAGTCGCCTGCGGGGAGTCACCCGAGGTCAGCGCGACGGTGCTAGAGGCCAACGCGGAGGCGCCGCTGTGGATCAACGGCAACTTTGAAAATGGTAGCGTCGGCGACACGCCGCCGCAGGGTTGGACCTACGAAGGCTACTGCAATAGCAGCAGCAGCCCCTCAGGCGTAAGCGGCACCGCGAGTTCCCCACCACTGACCTTTGCAGCGCTGAACCTGAAGAGTACCAACACCTGCAACCCGAGCGGCACCACGCCGCCCAAGAACGAAACGTTCACCATAGGGGGGCCGGGTCCGCTATCGCAAGTCGACCCAGACCTCGGCAGCGGCCAGAGCTTCCGTTACCCGCTGTACGGAGACCAGGCCTCTCGGCTGAACTACAAAGATGCCACTGACAGCGGCAAGAACAAGAACGCCAACCTGATTCGCCAGTCGATGACCATTGCTCAAGGTGACCTCGATCCGAACGACGGTCAGATCCACGTTCGTTTTGCCGTCGCTCCCGTGTTGGAGAACCCCTCGCATGGCTACAGCCAACAACCGTATTTCTTCGTCGAACTATTGAACCTGACCCGCAGCACCACGCTCTTCACTGGCTTTAACACCGCTGGCCAGCCGGGGGTGCCGTGGCACACCACCATCGGCACTCGCACCAATGTCACAACCCAATGGTTGGACTGGCAGTTGATCGACATCGCGCCTGGCAGCGACAAACTCACCCTTGGTGACGTGGTACAGCTCACCGTGGTGGCCTCTGGTTGTAATTTGGGTGGGCACTATGGCCGCATTTACGTAGACGGTATGGGTGCCACAATCCCAGGGCCATACGTTTCGGCCGCCGCTGCCTCGACGGTCAACAGTGGCTCAACGCTCACCTACACTGTTAACTACTACAACGGCGGCACCAGCAGCGCGGTCGGCACTCACGTCGACATGACGATGCCGCCCGGCACCACGTTCAATGCGGTCAGCATCAGCGGTTGCACTGCCCCAGCCTCGGGCGCGACCGGCACCCTCTCGTGTCCGGTTGGGACGCTGGCGGCGGGCGCTTCGGGCACCTTCACCGTCACTGTGAATGTCACCGCCACAAGCGGCAGCATCGTAAACGGCAACTACGCCATTGGCGCCACCAACTACCCGACCCTGCTCGGCACCAAGGTAGTCACACAGATCGCGACCTCAACGGCCCCGACGATCGCCGACATCCAGGTTACAAAGGTAGCCAATTACGGCGCCGTGTTGAAGCAATCTACCTACGCCGGCTTGTGGACGATCACCGTAAAGAATCTCGGCCCCGGCAACGCCGGTGCGGGCGTGGTCGCGCTTTCCGACAGTTTCAACTCCAACCGTTACTCAGGGGTCACCTGGACGTGCGCCGCGACCGGTGGCGCCAATTGCGCAGCCAGCGGCTCTGGCAACATTACCGCAACATCACCTTCCCTGACGCTGCCCTCTGGCAGCCAAGCCACGTTCACCGTCAGCGCCACCATCAAGAACAGTGCCAACGGCGCCTCGGTTTCCAACACCGCCAAGGTCTCTCTCGGCACGGGACTAACCGATCCGATTAGCGCGAACAACTCCTCCACGGTAACCACCCCATTGTATGCCACCGGCACCACGCTCGCATCCCTCAGCCTCACCAAGAGCTTGGTCACCAACGGCGAAGGCAGCGTGGTGTCATCGCCCAGCGCCTTCAGTTGTGGCATCGGCCAGACTTGCAGTCCCCAAACCAAGAGCTTTGGCGCCAGCACAATTGTGACGCTGACCGCCGCTCCCGCCCCAGGGTCGACCTTTACCGGGTGGAGCGGCGCATCGACACCTGGTCCGTGCTTAGTCACCCCGGCCCCCAAGTCATGTGCCATTACAATGGGTGCGGCAGGATCCACTGCCAGCGTCACCGCCACGTTCACCAGCACACCAAGCGTGATCGCGGGGGGCGCGGCAAACCTGTTTGCCTATGCGGGAGACAAACAACTATCGCGCACGGCCACGGCTTTTACGCAACCGATAACGGCCCTGGTCACCGACAGCGCCGGCGTGCCCAAAGGCGGCGTCAGTGTCGACTTCCAGGCCCCCGCTAGCGCGGCAACCTGCACATTGGCGGCCGCCCCAGGATTTACGGGGACGTCATGCGGCATCGGCTGCATGTCGGTCAGCACCAACGCCAATGGTCTCGCCAGCGTCACCGCAACCGCGAATGGCACGGCCGGAAGCTATAGCGTTGCCGCGCAAGACACAGCGCGCCTGCTTACGGCAGTA
This sequence comes from Myxococcota bacterium, assembly GCA_022703175.1. Classification (GTDB taxonomy): domain Bacteria; phylum Myxococcota; class XYA12-FULL-58-9; order XYA12-FULL-58-9; family XYA12-FULL-58-9; genus JACRCV01. Next base: position 8,281 of record JAKLEG010000169.1, read on the forward strand.
AACTTTGCTCTCACCAATGTTGGTCCGGCGACGTTGGTGACCTACCTGAGTGGTGGTACCACCATCGACCCACAACAGGCTCCCGTGAACACCCAATTCAACGCCCCGCTCTTGGTGCTGGTCACGGATGCGGCGGGCAATCCCGTCCCGGGTGCAACCGTCACCTACGCTGTTGCCAATGTCGGTGGTGCGACAGCTAGTCTCACCACCACCACGATCACCACGGACGCGGCAGGGATGGCGAGCACCACCGTCACGGCCAACAGCAGCGTTGGTTCCTACACGGCCACCGCGACGGTGTCCGGGGTGACGCCCGTGACGTTCTACTTGCAGAACTATCTACCAACAGCGAGCTCTATCTTCATCGCTGGTGGCAACAACCAAACCTCGCCGCTTTCCAAGATCTTCGTACAAAACCTAGCGGTCGCTGTGGCCGATTCGTTGGGCAACCCTGTGCAGAACGTCACCGTGACCTTCACAATGCCGGGCTCTGGGGCATCAGCGACCTTGTCCGCAGCCACCGCCGTCACCAACGCCAATGGCATTGCCAACACCATTGCCACAGCCAATGCCATCGCCGGTCAGTACAACGTCAACGCTAGCGCAGTAGGTGTACCCGGTTCCGTAACTTTAACCCTCACCAACGATGGTGGCACCGCGATCGCAGTGGCCAATCTGACGAGCCCTCAGTCTGCGGTGGTGGGCTCTGGAGAACAAGCCGTCTCCTTGGATGCGGTGGTCGAAGACAGCACAGGCACGCCAATCTCCGGCGCGACCGTGGTCTTCACGGTCCCCAGCAGTGGGGCGCGAGCAACCTTGTACAGCACGTCGTCGGGCCTTTGCACCACCACCGTTTGCGCAAGTCCGTGCTCGGCCGCCACCGACATCAACGGCGTTGCCAACGTCTGCTGGGCACCGAACAGTGTCGCGGGCGGCTACACGATCTCGGCCACCACCACGGGTGCACCCAACCCAGCGCTGTTCTTACTCACCAACACCGCAGGCGCCGCGGCGAAGCTGGCCCTCGTAAGTGGCGATGGTCAATCGGCTGTCATCAATACGGCGTTTGCGACGCCCTTATCGGTACGAGTCACAGATGCCAACGACAACCCGATCTCGGGGAACGTCGTAACATTTACCGCGCCTGGATCCGGAGCCAGCGTCACGTTCCCGGTCGGCTCTACGGCGACCACCGACGTTTCGGGTATCGCCAGCGCGAACGTTACGGCCAACAACACGGACGGTGGCCCGTACAACGTCACGGCCTCCCCTACAGGTAGCACCACACCAGCTTCGGTGAGCTTCGCGCTCACAAACCTACTGTCTGGGTGTGCCAGCAACGCCGATTGTCCGACGGCCACTGAGTCTCAATGCAACACCGGCACTCACGCCTGCATGGCATGCACGGGAGACGCTGGTTGCTCTGCCCAAACAGGCCACCCGGCCTGTACTGCAGGCGTCTGCGGCCAATGCTCTGCCAGCAACACCTCCGAATGCATCGGTGGCACGCAATGGTGCAACACAACAATCTCGATTTGCACTAACTTCACGGATTGCCCGTCAGGCCAATATGTTGCCGTCGCAGGCACGGCCACGACCGATCAAGTGTGCGCACCTTGCGCTGCCAGCACCTACACGACCAGTGACAACCAAAGCAGCTGCGCACCGTACACCGCGTGTACCGCCGGCAAGTACATCTCCACGGCAGGCACTTCGAGCAGTGACCAGGTTTGCTCCGATTGCGCAGTTGGCAGCTACAGCTCCAGCGCCAACCAGAGCTCCTGTACTGCCTACACCACCTGCGTCGCAGGCAAGTACATATCCACGGCAGGCACTTCGAGCAGTGACCAGGTTTGCTCTGATTGTGCAGCTGGCAGCTACAGCTCCAGTGCCAACCAGAGCTCCTGTACTGCCTACACCACCTGCGTTGCCGGCAAGTACATCTCTACGGCAGGAACTTCGAGCAGTGACCAGGTTTGCTCTGATTGTGCAGCTGGCAGCTACAGCTCCAGTGCCAACCAGAGTTCATGCACGGCGTACACAAGCTGCGTTGCCGGCAAGTACATCTCCACGGCAGGCACTTCGAGCAGTGACCAGGTTTGCTCCGATTGCGCAGCTGGCAGCTACAGCTCCAGCGCCAACCAGAGTTCATGCACGGCGTACACAAGCTGCGCTGCCGGCAAGTACATCTCCACGGCAGGCACTTCGAGCAGTGACCAGGTTTGCTCTAATTGCGCAGCTGGCAGCTACAGCTCCAGCGCCAACCAGAGTTCATGCACGGCGTACACCAGCTGCGTTGCCGGCAAGTACATCTGCACGGCAGGCCCTGCGAG
>JAKLEG010000017.1 GCA_022703175.1 Myxococcota bacterium
GATCGCGCTCTTGGAACCTGTGCACCGCCCCGACGGTACCACCGAGGCCCTGACCGACCTCGCGGATCCGCAGGCGCGCGAGCGTGATTTGGTAAGCGCGTTGAAGTTCTTTGAGCTGCGCGCTGCGCATGGACCCTTGTTGGTCATTCTGGAAGATCTGCATCTGGCGGACACGCTGACGTTGGAACTGGCTCGGCGCGTGGCTACCGTGTCGCGGGAGCGCCGGTTTCTGCTGCTCGCTACGTATCGTCCTGAACCTACGGTTCAGGATTTGCGCCGCGTCTTCGATCTCGAAATCGAGCTGCATCCGTTAACACCCGACCAGACTTGCGAGGTGATTCGCCACGAACTGCAGGGTTCAGAGGTCGACACTTCAGTCGCACGCTTCATTTTCGAGCGAACCCAAGGCAACCCCGAACACCTGGTTGAGGTGATCCGATTTTTGGTTGATCACCAGCTGTTGTTTTTACGCGGCGGCGTCGTGGTGGCTGCCGATCCAGGCGTGCAGTTATTGGATGACATTGTGCCGCGGACGTTGGCCCAAGTGGTGATGGCGCGCCTTGAGCGTCTCGGTGCTGTGGAGCGGCGGCTGCTACGGTTGGCGAGCGTCATTGGCAACCGTTTTGGTCGTGGTCTGCTGCAAATCGTTTCTGAAGCAGAGCTGCAACCTGAGTTGGTCGATATTGGGGTCGCAAAGTTGCTCAGCCAAGGGGTTATTAGCGCCGAGCCCGAGGGCGCCCCGGGCTATGTGTTTCGTGACAACCTGACGCGCGCGGTGACCTACGGCACGATTCCCGACCCCGAGCGCTTGGAGACCCACCGGCGCATCGCCGACGCGCTGGAGAAGTTGCCCCATCACGATCCGGCGCGCAACCCTACCACGTTAGCCATGCACCGGGAACGCGCCAACCAATGGGTTGAATCGCTGCGCTGGTATTTTGACGCAATTCGCGTGGCCAGCGCTGGCGGACTTGATCGCGAAACCCGCGGTTTGGTGGAGCGTTGGCAGCGGGTGACCGAGCGGGTCGCCCCTGACGAACTCCCAGGACGTCGGCTCTTCGCTGAGGTTCGCGTAGCCAGCCTGTTGGCGTCCGGTCGTTTGGGACTAACCGCCGATGTGTTGAAACTAGGGCGGCAGATTGTGCAGGAACACGCAGCAGACCTGGCGCCTCATGAGCGGGCGCGGGTAGATCTGGCGATCGGTGAGGCACTTATCAGCCTGGGTAAACCCGAGAAAGCTCGCGAGCGGCTGCAGGCTGCGTTTGCTGCCGGCCGTGACGCCCATGTCCGCGCCGATGCCGCCCGGTTGTTAGGGCGCACCTTTGAGCTTGCCCATCGGGCCGACGAGGCTCATCACTGGCTCGACGAAGCGATGGCGCTGTGCCAAGGAGATGCGTTCCGGATGGGGCGCATTGAGGTCGCGCGGGCGAACTTGGACGCTGATGCCGGCAACCTGGATCGCGCAGCCTCGATTTATGCGCGGGTTCGGGAGGCGGCGCTCAAGGCTGGCTTGTTGCATTTGCGCCTGCAGGCCACCGGCAACCTAGCCTACGTCGAGATGCTCGCGATGCATTTCGAGGCGGCGCATGCTCGTTTTGACGAGTCACTGTCGCTCGCGCGCGCATTGGGGCTGTGGCACGACGAGGCACAGGATTTGGTGAATTTGGGCCAGTGTTGCATCTGGGAAGGGGCGCTGGATGCCGCCATGCATCACCTGGATCGTGGTTTGGCCATTGCCAACGACTTAGGAGAACAAGCTGTGGCCGCCGAGGCGATGGTGCACTTGGGTGTGGTTGTAGCGCTTACCTCCGACCCGAACGCTGGCCAGTCGTTGTGTGAAGAGGGGTACCACAAGGCCGCGCGGGCCGGGGTGCGGGAGGTGGAGGCGGTGGCTGAGTTGCATCTGCTACGGATCGCCGTGGCCCGCCAAGATGCCAAGGCCGCCGAAGTCGCCTTGCATCGCTGCGCCGTCAGCATGCCGCATTTGCGTTGGCCGGTGTTTAAGGCGGCCTACGAAGAGTTGAAGAACGCGGCCACGCCGCTCATCGGATGAGACGCTAGGTTTTAGCTTTACGGTCTCCTGCCGGTTCGCTATGAGGCCGGCATTACTGCAACCGAAGGATCGCCCGTGTCCTATCTGGTGTTGGCTCGCAAGTACCGCCCGGGGACGTTTGTCGACATCGTCGGGCAAGAGCATGTCGTTCGGACTCTTAAGAACGCCATTCAACTCAACCGTGTGCATCACGCCTTCTTGTTTACCGGCGCCCGCGGTGTGGGGAAGACCACCACGGCGCGTGTGTTGGCACGCGCACTGAACTGCGAAAAGGGCCCAACGCCAGAGCCCTGCGGCGTTTGCTCTACTTGCGTCGAAATCACCGAAGGACGTAGTCCCGACGTCCTTGAGATCGACGGCGCCAGCAACCGTGGTGTCGAGAGCGTGCGCGAGCTGCGCGAAACAGTGCGCTACTTGCCGAGTCGCGGCAAATACAAGCTGTACATCATCGATGAGGTCCATCAGCTCACCAACGAGGCGTTCAACGCGTTGTTGAAAACGTTGGAAGAGCCACCGCCGCATGTAAAGTTCATCTTTGCGACCACGGAGCCGCAAAAGATTCCAGCGACGATCCTTTCGCGATGTCAGCGCTTCGACTTTCGTCGGGTGGCGGTGGCGGAGTTGGCCGAGCATCTTCGACAAGTCCTCGCGAAAGAGAACCTGAAGCTTGGTACCACCGCGCTCACGGCGATCGTGCGGGAGGCGCAAGGCTCGGTGCGCGATGCGATGTCGTTGTTGGACCAGGTATTGAGTTACGCCGCTGGCGAGCCCGATGACGCCAAGGTTATCGCCGCGCTGGGCGTGCTTGATCGCCAGCTCATTTTTGATCTGTGGGATGGCGTGCTCGCCAAAGACGCCGATCGTATCCTCAAGGTGGTTGCCGACATTGACTTACGCGGCCACGATTTGGCCGATTTGGCAGGGCTTTTGGTCGAGCATGTGCGGGACTTGATGGTGACCAAGGTCGTGCCGAACCCGGCCAGTGCCTTGCCCGAGCGTTCTCCCGGTGAGGTTGAGGTGCTTGCGGCGCAGGCGGGCAAGCAGTCGCGTCCCGACCTGCATCGCGCGTTCTCCTTGCTCGTGGCGTTGGCCGAAGATGTCACCCGTTCTGGGTTTCCGCGCGTGAGCCTTGAGATGGGTCTATTGCGGCTGTTGGAAGTTGAACCGGTTTCAAGCCTGGCGATGTTGCTTGAGAGGCTCGATGGTGTTGTTGCCGGAGGCGGTGTGCCAACGGCCCCGTCGCGTAGCGCTGTCGCGGGACCCACTCCACCCGTCACGGCAGCATCGGCGCCGGTTGTTCAAACCCCAAGTGAAGGTTGGAACGCGCTGGTGGCCATGGTGCGTAAGCAGAAGCCCGCGTTGGCCTCACTGTTGGAGCATGGTCGGCCGGTGCGTTTTGCGCCGGACGGCGTGGTGATTGGCTACCCCCAAGGGACGTTCTATTGGGATTCGGCCCACGATCGCGAAACCCACGAGCTGATCGAGCGTGCGGTGGCCGAGCATTTTGGCAAGCCGGTGTCGGTGCAGTTGTCGGCGGTAGGTGAAACGGGGGCCACCGTGGCTACTGTGGCCGAAGTCGATGCGGGTAAAAAGATTGCGCGAGAGACCGAGATCCGGCGCGATGCCTTGAAACATCCTGCGGTGCAGGGGGCGATTTCCATCCTGGGTGGCGAGGTGAAGGAAGTCATTCCGCTGTCGAGTCAAAACGAGGAGTAGCTAGATGTCGTTTGATCTGTCGGCAATGATGCAGATGGCTGAGAAGCTCCAGCGCGAGTTGGGCGTCAGTCAAAACGAAGCCCAAGCGACGCGCGTCATCGGTGAGGCCGGGGGCGGCCTGGTTCGGGTGGTGTTGAACGGGCGTTACGAGGCTGTGGAGGTGCATATCGACCCCAAGGCCTACGCCGGTGATCGCCAACTCGTCGAAGACCTGGTGCGTGCCGCGTTCAACCAGGCAAGCGGGCGCGTGATGGACGATTTGCAAAAACGAGTCAGCAACGTGGCCCAAGGCCTGGGTGTTGACCTGGGTGCTTTGGGCGCCATCTTACCCAAGCGATGACCATCGATCCGATCGAACGCTTGGTCGCAGAGTTGGGGCGCTTGCCGGGAATTGGCGAGCGCACTGCGACGCGCCTGGCGTTTCACATTATTCGTACATCGCGGGCGCGCCGTGAAGGCAGCTTGGCGCGTGACTTGGCCGCCGCTCTCGAAGCTGTGGCCGAGCACGTGGGGTTGTGTGAGCGGTGCAACAACCTGAGCACCGACGTTCGTTGTCGTATCTGCAATGATTCGCGGCGCGATACCGGGCTTGTCTGCGTCGTCGAGGCGGTGCAGGATTTGCGTGCAGTGGAAGCCACCGAGAGCTACAAGGGTCTCTATCACGTATTACACGGGGCGTTGGCACCCTTGGACGGCGTCGGCCCCGATGAGTTGCGTATCGAGGATTTGGTGCGACGGGTGCAGGAGGGCTCAGTGCGAGAAGTTATTTTGGCCACCAACGCCGACGTCGAAGGCGATGCCACGGCGCTGTATGTGGCCGAACGGGTCAAGCCCTTTGTCGTCAAGGTGACGCGGTTGGCTTCTGGGATCCCGCTAGGGGGCGAGCTGGAGTACCTCGATCAGGCGACGTTGGGCCGAGCCCTCGTCGAGCGTCGAGCCTATTAAGGTGACAGGGGTGGGGTCGTCGCTTGCGCCCACCACCAAGGGTCTGGTAATTACAGCGCATTCTTAGGGTGCAGCGGTGTTGGCCCTGAGTTTATGCGCAAGAGGAGCATCGTCGGCATGGTCGACCAGCAAATGGTGATGTATGAGGAGGAGTTCAAGCAGATCTCTGCGATCTGCGAGCGCCTCACGCGTGAAGCCAACGCCAAGGCGGTCCTTCTCGTCGACAAGAACGGTCAGTACATCACCAGTCATGGTGAGATTGACAACCTAGACACCACGTCCTTGGCGTCGCTGACGGCCGGCAACATTGCAGCCACAAGCGGATTGGCCAAGCTCATCGGTGAAAAGGAATTTCCGAACGTGTTTCACGAAGGTGAGAAGGACAACCTCCATCTCTCCATCGTGGCGCAGCGGGCCATCTTGGTCGTGATGTTTGACCACCGGTCGAGCCTCGGTTTGGTGCGGCTGCGGGTCAAGAAGGCGAGCGAGGAGCTGGCTCACATTTTCAACGCGATGATCGCCAAGGCGCAGACTCACGCGCAGGGAACACCCTTCGCGGAGATCACCGACGACGACATCGACAACCTGTTTAGCGAGTAGCGGGGCTCACGCGCCATGTCTTTTATTAACTACAGCTCCCGCGAGATTAACTGCAAAATCGTCTATTACGGGCCGGGCTTGTGCGGCAAAACGACCAATTTGCAGTACATCTACAACAAGACCAACCCCGAGGCGAAAGGGAAGATGATCTCTTTGGCCACGGAAACCGAGCGCACGCTGTTCTTCGACTTTTTGCCGCTCTCGCTCGGTGAAATCCGTGGCTTCAAGACGCGCTTCCACCTCTATACCGTTCCAGGCCAGGTCTTCTACGATGCCTCCCGCAAGCTCATCCTGAAGGGCGTCGATGGCGTGGTATTCGTGGCGGACTCGCAAATCGAGCGTATGGAAGCCAACCTTGAGTCGCTCGAAAACCTGCGCACGAACCTGGCCGAGCAGGGCTACGATCTCGACAAGATTCCGTTTGTGATTCAATACAACAAACGCGATCTGCCGAATGCGGCTACGATGGACGAGCTGAAGCGTCTGCTCAATCCGCGCGCGGTGCCTGACTTCGAAACCTCAGCCACCATTGGCACCGGGGTCTTCGACACGCTCAAGGCCATCGCGAAGCTGGTGCTCACCGAACTTAAAAAGGGCGGCTAGTTCGCCCGTCTGTCTAGAATGCGACGCTGATACTGGCGCGCACGCCGTGAGTCGTCACCGCGAGCGTAGGTTCGACGTCGCTCAACAGCACGAGATCGAGCAAGGCCAAGGCACCGCCCAATGCGGCGAGGCCGCCACCTATGACGAACAACTGGTTGGCGCGATCGATCGCGCGGTCGCCGTCCTTCTGTAGTTTGGTCGTCGCGAATTGATCGAGCGTCAGGTTGTCACCTTTGTCGTAGGAGTCGCGGGCGGCACGGCTCGGCAGGATGCCGCTGCAGGCCACCGCCGCACCCAAGGCGACCACACCCAAACCGGTGTAAGTGAGCCAACGTGAGGGGGATTTGTTGCCAGCAGCGGCGGGTTGCGTGGCTGGCGCTGGTGAAGCGCTCGTGGCGCGCGGTGATGTCGGAATGGCGACGAGCTCGGCGGTGTCATCGTCGGTGGGGGTGGATGCCTTTGGGTCGGTTGCTGCGGGGGGCGAGGCAAAAGCGATGGGGGCAAGCTCAAGGGCATCGGCATCGCTGTCGCTACTTTCACCAAGCTCCAAGCTGGCCATCGCAGCCATCGCATCGGGATGCGGGAGGTGGAACAGGTCGAAGAAGGCCCCCTTCACGGCCGCCTCCACGTCCGCTGGGCTGGCGACGGCAATCATCGCTTTGCCTTCGACCTTGGTGCGAGCCACGCTTATGACCACGGCTGCGACTGACACGCCAGCCCCATGGGCGGTGGCGTTTCCCAAGAACACGTCGTCAGCTTTGAGGCGCTTTCCGAGTTTGGCGATACATGGGATATCGCCCTTGCATTTTTCCAAAGAGTCGCCGTTCAATTTGGCGTTCAGGGTTTCACCGCCCAGCAGTTGCGGGTAGGCACCATGGGCGCCCCGCTCGACAGCGGCATCGATCGCTCGGGTGAGTTCGACGTTTGCGTCTTCGGAGACAACGATGGGAAACAGCACGAGCAGGCGTTTCGGCGCATCCTTGGCGTTCGCCTTGCGCTTACGGGCGGCATCCGCCGGTGCAGCCATGAGGAATAGGGTGAGTGCCGCGGCAAGCGCGAGGTAGAAAAGACGCCCCATCATCTTGGGATTCTACCGGCCCGGGTGGCGCGCAGCAATGCCGTGCCTTGGCACGCTGCTCTCGTGGCCCAGGAGGGCTTTGCGAGGGCCTTTTTAGATAGGATGACTTGAGGTCAGCAGGCGGGTGGGGGAGAACGACGGCATGAGCGAAACTCGACCTATCTGCGACAAGCGCGGTCAGCCCTTTGCAGTGGCCGACTATCCGGAGGCGACAGCGCGGCTGATTCTCGACAAGCTGCGGCCAGTCGAAGAGCTGGTTGCGGGCCTACCGCGCCGATTTCGTTTCTACACCACGCTTGCGGTGGGCCAGGGTCGAGGTTTCTTACGGGCGCTCGCCAGTCGCGATGACTACGAAGAGGTCGTCTATTTCTCGGCGATGATGATCGAGCCATACGCCATCTTGCGTCACCCCAATGTCCGCTTGGTGAGCGCTTACTTTTCACCGGTGGATCGCTTTGTTAACGATCAAATCGGCAAGACCGTCGCACATCTTCCACGCCAGTTTATGGGTTTTTGCGACACGATCCGCGAACCTGGGATGATCGACTTCATCGTGCACTCGGTGACGCCGCCGGATGCCGATGGCTTTGTGAACTTGGGCGTGAACTGTGAGATTATTTACGAGACCTTCGAGAGGTTTCGCCGCACCGGCCAGGCGCGCATCATTCTGGAGATCAATTCGCATGTTCCTTGGGTGTATGGCGCCCCAGAGTATCGCTCCAACCGTTTTCATTTGAGCCAGGCCGACGCGATCTATGAGAACCATGAACCGTTGGCAGAGTTGCCGCCGATCGAAGTTACCGACGTGGAGCGGCGCATCGCTCGCAACGTGCAGCTGTTGATCGAGCACGGCGACACGTTGCAGCTGGGTATTGGCGGTATCCCCAACGCGATCGGTGCCCATTTGGGCGACCGCCATGGCCTCAAGATCCACTCCGAAATGCTCACCGATGCGATGGTGGATCTGGCGGCTTCAGGGGCGGTGGACAATCTGAACAAGGGCTACATGGACGGCATCACGGTGGGGGCGTTCGCGGCCGGCACGTCGCGTCTGTATGACTTTATTCACCGGAACCCCAAGGTGGCGTTGCTACCGATCCACGCGGTGAACGATCCGGCGATCATCGGACGCATCCCGTGCGTGAAGAGCGTCAACTCGGCGCTGATGGTAGATCTAAGCGGTCAAGTCGCTTCGGACGCGCTTGGTTTCCGTCAGGTTTCGGGGATCGGCGGGCAACTGGAGTTTGTGCAAGGGGCCCAGCGTAGCCCCGGCGGTCGGAGTATGTTGTGTATTAAGAGCACGGCTCTGGTGCGCGGCAAGCGCAAGTCCAACATCGCGTTGACCTTGCCCAGTGGCACCCCGGTGACGATTCCACGCCAATGCGTGGACACCATCGTGACCGAGTGGGGGGTTGCCGAGCTCAAACACAAGAACGCCGTCGAGCGCGCCCACGCCCTGATTGGTATCGCGCATCCCGATTGTCGCGAGACCCTCATCAAACAGGCTGAGGCAGCTGGGTTGTGGCGCCACCGGCCTGGCTTTACCACCTTTCGACAACGGGTGCTGTTTAACCACGTGCATGACCTGGTAAAGCTGAAAGCGCAGCTAGCGAAGAAGTCTGCTCCACAAAAGGCAGCGCTGTTGTGGAAACAGGCCAGGGGACTTGTGGCGGCCCCGGCGTTGGGCCAGCGACTGCGCGCCTTCTACGCGGAGAATCGCGCAGCTCGTGTTAAGTATGACAAAAAACCTTAGTTTTACAGGTAGTTGTGCGTCAAAAACCAACCCATTGGCGGCCTGACCTAGGGCGATGGGCTCGCGGATAGGAGTTTTGCGAACCTCACCGCGCGATTCTTCGATAATCAGGATAACGGCTCAACGTGTGGAGTCTGCCATGCCTAAAGGGATCGACGGCTTCAATAGTATTCTGGTCCAAGCCCGCGAGGTCACCTCGTCCGGGAAAGCGACGATCACGCTGAACGAAGCCCGCAGTGCGGTCTACGCCGTGGTACGTGAGCAAGATGCCAGTGACACCGCGCTGGCCAGGAGCCAAGCCGAGGCGGTCATCGCTGCAGGTGGGACGAACAAAGCATCCGCGCAAGCTCTCAAGGCCTTCGCGGAAGGTACCCTCACCACTCAAGAGCTCCTGATGGCCTGGCAGGCCCATGCCGCGCGTGTCCAAGGAGAGGGTGGCGTCAAGGTCACGCTTGAAGAGGCGAAAGACGTGCTGCGCTTCATCCGTTCACTCAACTTGAATGCGGCCGAGAATGACGCCGCATTGGGATTTGTGCGGCCGAAGCTCAGCCTCAAGATGTACAAGGCTGCCCAAGAGGCGGTCGCGCAGGATCCGCCTCCACCCCCACCCCGACCTGCGGTGGATCTAACCCGTTTCAAGGCATTGCTGGCGGCATTTCGGCAGGAGGGCAGCGAATACGGACAGAACCTGAACCTGCCCGAGGCGTTGGCATTGATGTATGTGCTGGCCAAAGAGATCACCCCGGTGGATGCCGCTGCCGCCGCGACCGCCGCTCAAGAGGTGTTAAGTCAAGGGCTGGTTGGGCCCAAGGCGACGCCAGCTTTGCAGGAGTTTGCTTCGCAACCGCAGGTGACCTCTGCGCGCCTGTTTGAGTTGTGGCTGGCGCACGCGTCTCGGCGCGAGGGCGTCGCTGGTGCCAGCATCGATGAGCCGCAGTTGAAAGAGGGCCTGGCCATTGTCGCTTCGCCCAACCTGACGCAAGCCGACAAAGAGGCGTTGGCCAAAGAGATCCAGAAGTCGCGTCTGACCGAGGCCGCGCAGGCGTTGCTCACGACGTTCGTGACGCCGCCGGAAGAGCCGCCGCCGTTGCCCGACGTCTCCCTAACGTTTGCCGAAGCTCTGGGCCGTTTTAAGGATCGCATGGCGGCCTATCGGTTGCCCACAAGCAGTTACGAAGAGAACCTGAACTTGCCCGAGGCCAACGCCGCGCTGTTTGAGCTTGCGTACAACCTGAAGCCCGAAGATGCACCGGCAGCCCAGGCGGCGGTGGCGGCGGTGATTGCCGAGGGCAAGCTGGGTCTCAAGGCTGCCCCGGCGTTGAAGCGCTTTGTCGACAAGCCGCTGGTAGATACGGCCACGTTGTTTAGCTACTGGCTCGATGCGGCACGCTGCGCGCAATCGGAGAGTGGCGACACCATCCACACCGCCGAGATGGCGGTGGGGCTGTCGATTTTGGCCGACCCGAACTTGGTGCGCTCGGACTACGTCACCAAATTGACCCAGCTTACTAGCTTGAAGCTGTCTGAGGGCGCGCGCACATTGTTGAACGACTGTCTCAAGAACGAGGCAATCGATCCCGCGGTGCCGGTGGAACCTGTCACCGGGGATGCCGCGTTGGTGTTGGTCGACAAGGTTTTTGCCGGGTTTGCGGCGTTGCATCCGGAGCTTACGGGCGAGGCGTTGTTGCAGGCATTCTATCGCCACGCCTACACCCGGCATTCCGGTAAAACCGATGCCGAGATCTTGGCGCGCCTGCAGATCGAAACCGATATCAACGGCTCTGGGAGCTTTACCAACCGCGAGGTCGCAAGCAAGGTCATTGCCGACGTGGTGACGCAGAAGGCTGTACAGTTGTCGGCCTGGCTGACCAAATCCAAGGTCAACTCGATGATCGTGTTGCGCTACGTGGGCACCGAGGTTATCGGCCGAGGGCTTGAGCGCGGTGAACCGGAGATCACCAACAAGACTGCCGCCCGGGTTGTGCTCCAAAAGGTCGCCGAGGGTGTCTATCGGGTCATTACCGCTTTTCCTGAAGACTAGCCCAATAGAGGTCGGCCAGGTGCCGGAGGTGCTTGTGTTTTGGGATGCCTTTCCTGTCCTCGACCAATTTCTTTCGGCCTACTTCCCCGAGTTAGACGCCACGTTTGGTACCGACGCGGCCGCGACCGCAGCCTATCGGGAGGTGACCGAGCAGGCGACCTTAGCCCAGACGATTGTCGAGTTGGAGCGCTTGGCCGCCCTCCAACCGTTGCCGGTGAAGGAATTGGCGCGGGCAACCAACCGCTATTTTGCGAGTGAACTCGCGGCGCGGGAGTTTTTGGCCAATCTGCGGCGGCTCTTGTGTACTTGACGGCGGTGGCTGCTTGAGCCGATGCCCGGCCTGGTTCGTGACAGGACTCTGATTGGGCAATTGACCTGCCTGTCATTGCGACGCTAACATGCCGCGATTACTCATTAATCAGTAAGACGCTTAGCCCGAGGACAAAGGCAATGACTGCCACCATGCGTGACGTGTCCAAGGTGGTTCTGGTGATGTGGGTGGGCGTAGGCCTGGGGGGCATGGCGCGTGCGCAAACCACCTCCTCTGCCGGTACGACCCAGACGGTGGTGGAAACCACCGAGGTCCCAGCCGACCGCGAGGCTGAGCCTGTAGCTGTGGCAAAACCTGTGGCTCCGGAGGCGCCGGTGACCGACCAGGCGCTTAATCTGAAGCTTCGGGATATCGAGCAACGTGTCAACGAGCTGAAGGAGAAGATCTTCCAGTCCAAGGCACGCCTGATTCAGTTGCAGGAGGTGGTGCTGCACGGGGCTATCTCGGGCGCGAAGGCAGTGCTTGTGCATCGCAACGAGATGGGCAGCTCGTTCGTATTGCGTCGGGTGCAATACGCCTTGGACGGCGCGATGATCTTGAACAGGGTGGATGAAACCGGCACCGAGCTATCCGATCGCGAGGAGATCGAGGTGTTTAACGGCAGCATTGCGCCCGGCAACCACCAAATCTCGGTCTACCTAGAGTATCAAGGGCATGGCTACGGCGTGTTCAGCTACCTCAAGGGCTATCGATTCAAGATTAAGTCCAGCTACACCTTCAATGCGGAGGAAGGGAAGCTGACGACGGTGAAGATCGTCGGTCACGAAAAAGGCGGAATCACCACGGAGCTGAAGGATCGGCCTGCGGTGCGTTACGACGTTGAAAGTACCCAAGCTTTGCGGCCGCCGACCTCCGAGGCTGATGCGGCGTCCCAGCCCAAAGCCGAGTAACAGACATTGTAGGAGCGGCACGAGGGCGGATGGACGCACCGGCAACCAGAGGGCACTGGGCATACGCCTTGGCGTTGGCGTGGCAATGCGTCGGCGCGTCGGCGCAGGCCGCCAGCGTGGATGGCCGTGAGCTGGACAAGATTGGCAGCGAGTTAGCCTCGCTGTCGGTTAGTCTCAAAACGTTGCGCGCGCAATATGACAATCCGGACGTCTTGGCGCCTCAGAAGAGCTTTGCCGAGCGGCTCACCAACGGCGAAATTCTCTATCTGCTGAACGATTACAGTCGGGCATCGCTGGTGTTGTACGACCTGGTGGACGACAAACGCCTGGTCAACGAACCCTACTACCCGCGGGCGTTGTACTTTTTGGCCGAGTCGCTGTTTCAGATTGGCCATGACCTCTCGGCGCGTAGCTACTTTCAGGAGTTGGTGGCCCGGCGTGATCCGCAACACCTGAAGGCCGCTGTGCGTAGGCTTATCCAAATTGCTGATCGGACGCGTCGTTGGGAGGGGTTGGAGGCGCAAATTGCCGTGTTAGGGACCGACGCGTTGCCGCCCGACGTGGCCTACATACATGCCAAGAGTTTGCTGCGCCAAGGGCGCTATGCCGAGGCGATTGCTCAGGCGGATCATGTTCCGACCACCGATGAATTGGCGCCCAAAGCTCGCTACATCGCAGGCGTGGCGCAGGTACGCAGTGGCAACTATGCCGAGGCCGAGAAGATCTTTCAGGCGTTGCTTGTAACCCCTGAACGGCTCCCCGACGCCGTGCAACTCAGGGATTTGGCGGCGATGAATCGTGGGCGCTTGCTCTTTGAAGAGCGCAAGCTCACCGAGTCGATGGATGCCTATCAGTTTATCGAACGCAAGAGCCCCTTCTTTGAAGAGGCGCTCTACGAGGTGACGTGGACCCACGTGTTGGCGGCCGATGTCACCACGGACCCTGTCGTGAAGGCGAGCGAATACAAGAAGGCCCAAAACGCTCTGGAGATCTTGCTGTTGTCCGAGGCCGAAAACCCAGTCGCCCCCGAAGCGCGGCTGTTGTTGGGGTCGATCTTCATGAGGCTTGGTCGTCATGAGGAGGCGAGTAAGGCCTTCTCCGACGTGGTGGCTCGTTACGGCCCGTTGCGCGATACCCTGAAGGCGTTGCGTTCGCAAAAAGTCGATCCAGCACAGTATTTTGAGGAGGTGGTGGGCGCGGCGAAGCTTGGCACGCGTGGTCGCCTGCCACCTTTGGCAATATCCTGGGCCAAGAGCCACAGCCAAATCGGTGAGGCGCTGACGGTTTCTAACGCGCTTGTGCAAAGTGAGAGCTCGCTTAAGGAAACCAACGAGCTCATCGACAAGCTATTGGCGATGCTCGACTCCGAGCGTCGTACCTCGTTCTTCCCGAGCTTGAAGGAGGCGCAATCGCGGGTATTGGAGGGTGCAAACTCGCTGGTGGCTTTGCGTCAGCGCTTGCTGACGGTTGAGCGAGAAGCGGTTTCGGAGAGTCTCGATGAGACCCGCCAGGCGCAGCTCCGGGCCGTGTTGCAAGAACGGGCGACGTTGGAGCCTGAGTACCTAAGATTGCCGCAGGGGCGTGCCGACTACGAGGGACGGGTTACGCAGATGCGCACGCGGATGAACGAGCTGCAACAGCAGGCGTTCCGATTGCGTTATGACATCGACAACCTGCGTGCTCAGCTAGCAGCTTTGCGGGTTTGGATTGCGCAGAACCAAGGAGCGCTGGCTGGCAGTGCGCGGGCTGAATACCAAGATCGTTTGGACCAACAGGACCGCGAAGTGACCGAGATGGAAGCGTTGCACCAGGGGCTTGAGGAGCTGGTGGGGCGCGAAAAGTCGCTGATCTCGATCACCTCGGCGGCAGAGTCCAAAGAGGACGAGCTCCGCGCCCGGTACGCCGCCAACCTGGAGCGCGAGCGTGAAATTCTCAAAGTGGGCACGGCTCCGGGAGCCGAGGGGCAACGCCTGTTGACCACGGTGTCGGAGTTGTATGAGCAACTTCGGCAAACGAACGAGGAGCTGGAGCGCTTCGAAAAACGCTTGGACGCCACGGTGCGGGAGAAGACCCAGCAGATCCGTGCCGAGCTGTTGAAAGAACGTGGCCTGCTCGACTCCTATCGCCAGGAGATGGACGGGGCTCGCGCACAGGCGCGCGGGGTGTTGGGCGAAGTGGCTGCCGAGTCGCTCGGGAGCGTGGCCCAGACCTTTGACAACCTGGTGTTGCGCGGCGACGTCGGTGTGGTCGACGTGGCTTGGGCTCTGAAAGAAATCGAAACTTTTGAAATCAGCAAACGTGTCAACGAGCAGCGTCACGAGCTTCAGATCCTCGACGCCGAGTTCGCCGACATTCTGCGTGAGGACTAGGGATGTCGATGGTCGGTGAAGCGCGCCATCGCGAGCGCTGGTTTGCGGTTTTTATGGGGGCCGTCGGGGCCGGGCTTCTGTGGCCCGCGTTCGTGTGGGCCGCAGCCGCAGAGCCACCGCCGCCGTTGTCGCCGTTTGCCGGCCAGATGCCGATTGCGCAGAAGCCCTACTCGGCCGAGGAGCTTGAAGAATTCAAGGCGCTGCAAGAGACGGTGAACCAGTTTGAGGCTGAAGCCAAGGAGTACCGGGCCGCCACGCGCAAGTTGATTGAGGCCAAATACAAAGAAAAGCGCGACGCGCTGTTCAATGCCTACGAGCAGAACATCGTGAAGCTGGAGGTGGCGCAACGCGCACGGCGAGACGAAGCGATCGCCAAGTTCGAGGCGTTTGTGCGCACCTACCCGGGTGATCCGCGCTACACGCCGGACGCGATGTTCCGCCTGTCGGAGCTCTACTTCGAGCGCTCTTACGATCATTACTATCAAGCGCGCCAAGGCTACGAAGCCGAGTTGACCCGCTATAAACCTGAGTCCGGCAAGCCTGAACCGGTGGAACCCGCATTTCATTACGAACCGACCATCGCGATGATGCAACGGTTGATCACCGAGTTCCCGGACTATCGGCTCTTGGATGGCTCATACTACTTGTTGGGTTTCTGTCTGGGTGAGCAAGGCGAAGACGAGCGGGCCAACGACGTTTACCTGGAGTTGGTCAACCGCTTTCCCGCCAGTCACTTCGTGGCCGAGGTTTGGACGCGTATTGGCGAGTACTACTTCTCGTCCAACGAGTTGTTGCTCGCGATGAATGCCTACACCCAGGTGTTGGGGCATGTGGACAGCCCCTTTTATGACAAGGCGATGTACAAGCTCGCCTGGACGCACTACCGCTTGGCTGATCCGGAGCGTTCGCCCGAAGAGTTCCAGAAGTCGATCGACACCTTTGTCGAGTTGTTGGAGTTCAATGAATCGTCGAAAAAGAGCGGCAAGGAGCGAGGCGGCGAGTTGCGGCGCGAGTCGGTGCAGTACATTGCGATCAGCTACGCCGACGAGAACTGGGGCAGCCTCGACAAGGCGGTCAGTTACCTAGATGGGCGAAACCACCCGCCGTATGAACGAGAAATCCTGGTGGCGTTGGGCGATGTCTACTTCGATCAAACGCGTTTTACCGACGCGATCCGCGCCTATGAAATCGTGCAGCAGCGCTTCCCCGAAGATCTGGAGGCTCCACAGATCCAAGAGAAGTTGATTAGCAGCCACGAACGCAACCGGGACTTTGAGAAGGCGGCTGAGGCGCGCCACGTGATGGCCTCCAACTATGTGAGTGGCGGCACCTGGTATGAAAAACACAAAGACAGCGATAAAGCGATCAAGGCAGCCACCACGCTGGTGGAAAAGGCGCTCTACACAGCCGCGCTGTTTCACCACAAGCAAGCGCAGAGCTACAAATCGGACAACAAGTTGGAGTTGGCCACCGCCGAATACGGCAAGGCTGCCGAGGCCTATGGCACCTACCTGAATCGTTTCCCCCACGATCGGCAGCGCTACGAGCTGACCTACTTCTGGGCGGAAGCGCTCTACTATTCGTTGCAGTTCGATAAGGCCGCGCCTGCCTACGAAGACGTCCGCGACTCCAACGAAGACAACAAGTACCTGGAGCCGTCGGCCTTCAGCGTCATTCTTTCTTACCAGCGGCTCTTGGACGCCGCCGAGAAGTCGGGCGAGCTGCCGGTGATCAAGTTGCTCAAGAGTAGCGAGCAAGAAGGGGATGCCACGCCCGAGCCGCGGCCGATTCCGCCTTTGCGCCAGAAGCTGATCGATGCCTCCGATCGCTATGCCGCGTTGGCTCCCAACTCTGCGCAGGTTCCGAAGGTGCTCTACAAAACCGCCGAGGTCTACTACGCCCACGACAACCTCGACGAGGCGCGTCGGCGTTTCCAAGGCATTCTGGAGGCCTACCCGAATGACGAGGTGGCCGAGTTTGCCGCCAACTGGATCATTGAATCGTACCTGGTGGAGAAGAATTTCGCCGCGGTTGAGCAGTTTTCGCGCACCTTGCTGTCGCGCAAAGCCGTGCCAGGGAAGCCCGCCTTCAAGGGCGAACTGGTTAAGTTCAAGACCGGTGCGATGTTCAAGCTGGCCGAAGACCTCGACCAGAAGGGTGAGTTGGAGAAGGCTGCCGAGTTGTACCTGAAGCTGTTAGAAGAAAACCCCAACACCCAATTTGCCGACTCGGCTATCAACAACGCCGCGGTGAACTACGAGAAGGTGAAGCGTTATGATTCGGCGACCAAGCTGTACGAGCGCCTGGTGGCTGAGTTCCCGAAGTCGCGGCTGGCTGACAACGCGCTGTTCCGGGTGGGGTTGAACGCCGAACGCTTCTTTGATTTCGACAAGGCGATCGGCGCCTACATGAAATTGGTGGACAACTATCCCAAGTCGGAGCGACGTGCCGATGCCTTGTATAACTCCGCGTTATCGCTGGAGAATATGCAAGAGTACGAACGCGCGGCCAAAGAGTATCTGCGCTACTGCACGCTCTTTCCGAAACGGGACGACGCCCCCGAGGTTTGTTTCAAGGCCGGTTTGGTTTACGAAAAGATGGGCGACAAGCGTCGAGTGATCAACTCGTACGAAGACTACATCCGAAAGTTCAAGGGTAATGCCAAGTACGGTGACAAGGTTACGCATGCCTACCTCAAAACCGCGCAGGCTTATGACACGTTGAACGCCGAGAAGGATGCGCTTAGGGCCTACGAAGCGACCGTGAGGTCCGTGGGTAAAGTGGGCGACAAGAGCAAAGCGGCGGCCTATGCTGCAGAAGCCCAGTTTAACCTGGTGGAACGCCAGGCGGCCACATTCCGAAAGCTTGAAATCAAAGGCACCGGCAAGGAGCAGAAGGCTGGGCTTACCAAGAAGGCGGAGCAGCTCAAAAAGGTCGAGGGCGCGTACATGGATGTGCTCAAGTTCAAGCACATCGATTGGACGTTGGCGGCGTTGTTCCGCATCGGTCAGCTGTACCAGAACTTTGCCGACACCATCATGAAGTCTCCTTGTCCTCCTGACGTGAAGGCACAGGCGCGGCGGATTGGTGTGGCCGCTGAAGAGATTTGCACCGAGTACCGCGTGGCCATTGAAGAGAAAGCTGCCACGGTGGAGGACAAGGCGGTAAGCGCCTATGAAAAGGTCATTGAGAAGGCGCGCGAGTTCCAGGTGGCCAACCAGTGGACTAAGCAGACGCTGATGGCGCTGAACAAGTTGCGGCGTAAAGCCTGGCCACTACAAAAGGATGCCAAGAGCTTCGTGGAGGAGACGGTGGTGTCGCTGCCGCCCGCAATGAGCCTGGCTGGCGACAAAGCCTTTGCCCCTACAGCGGCTCCCAGCGCACCCGCCGCACCCGAGGTGCCCGTTGACGCCGAGCCTACGCCACCTGCTCCGGAGGGGACGCGATGAGCCGCAACCGATGTTTGGCAGGGCTTGTGACATCGCTCGTGGCCGTGCTGATGGGGGGGTGTGCTGGGAGCGATACGCCATCCGCACAACCGGCTCCCACCTCTACCCGTCAGGCACCCGCCGCCACCCATGCCACCACGCCGACGGATGCAGCTACCGCGACCGAGCCGACACCTGCCCCGGCGTTGGTCGCAGCGCCAGCCACTGACATTACCGCCAACCTATCGCCGGGTGCCAAAGAGGACTTTGCCCGTGGCCTGACGCTCTTGGCCGCAAGTCCTGCCGAGGCGCTCTCTGCCTTTGATTCGGCGTTTCGGGCGCATCCGGAGTTGTATAGCGCGGCTTACAACGTTGGTGTGATTCACCTATCGCAAGGACGCGTGAAGGAAGCCAAGGCGAGCTACGAGGCGGCGCTCGGTGCCAAACCTGATTTTGGGCCGGCGGTGGTGGGATTGGCATCGATCGCTGAGGCGCAAGGGGACCTGGAAGGGGCACGGCGCTTGCTCGCCGATATATTGTCTCGAACGCCAGATGCGGTGGAGGTTCGGGCTGCCTGGGCCGGGTTTTTGGCGCGGCGCGGGGATTTCAAGGCAGCGCGTGAGGCGGCCATCGCGGTATTACGCAAGGACGAGCGTAATGCCCGAGCGATGTTGGCGATGGGCACCCTCTATCGGCGTCAGGGCAAGCTTGAGCTCGCCACGATGGCGTTGGAGCAAGCCTACGGGATCGAGCCATCGCTGGGTGAGGCCTACGCGGAGTTGGGGTTGGTGTTCATGGCTCAAGGCGACCAGGCCAAAGCCGTGAAGGCGTTCGAGACGGCGGCCAATCTCCGTCCGGGCGTGGCTGCGATCTTGAACAATCTCGGGATGTTACGTAACGAGGTTGGAGCCTACAAGGGCGCGGTGGAGGCGCTGACCGAGGCCATTAAGTTGGACGGCTCAAAACCTTCGTATCACCTCAACCTCGGCAATGCTTTGCGGGGAGATCAGCGCTACGTGGATGCCGAGGCCGCCTACCAGCAAGCACTCACCGTGGGTGGGGGGGTGCCTGGGGCCGCGTTCAACCTTGGGGTGCTCTATTTGGACAACGAGTTGCCCGGCAAGGACGTGCTCACCCGCTACAAGGCCTGTATCGAGTTCCTGCGAATGTATGAAGCGCGGGTCAAGCCCACGGGTGATGATGCCGATAAAGTGGCCGAGTACATTGCCACGTCGCAGAAGGCGATTGAAACTGAAGAGAAGCGCTTGGAACGCGAGCGTCGGCGTGCCGATGAGCGTGCCAAGGACGAAGCGGAGAAAGCCCTGAAAAAGGCTCAGGAAACACCAGCGCCACCAGAGGTCAAACCAGATCCCGCGGCGGGAGGTGCGCCATGAAGCATTGGATGTGGTGGGTCCGTTCAGGCGCCCTTGCAACGATCGGTAAATGTGCGGTTATCATGGCCGTTCTCGGTAGTGGGTTCGGGTGGGCGGTGGTCGCAGCGGCGCAAAACAAGCGTCGTGTCATTCGTTTGGAGGCGATCAAGGTGGAAGGCCGTATCCAGAAGCCGCAAGCCTTTTACATCTTGCAGCGAAGCAACTTGAACTTTGAAGGGTTGGAGCTAAAGCAGAGTTTCATCCCGAAGATTTTGGACTCGGTCGAGAAGGATCCGTTTTAGCGCCGCAACAGGCGTGAGTGACGAACACGATGGAACGCGCACCGCAAAATACCTCCGTCGACAAGAGCGCGGCCGCCAAGGCCGCAGCTCAACCCAAGATCTTGCGCGCCTGTGTCGTGCAGGGCGGCAAGGTCATTGAAGAGCAGCGCCTGCGTAAGCGTGAGGCGCTTACCATCGGCAGCGGTACGAAGAACACCTTCGTCATCTCCGATCCGTCATTGCCTAAGAGTCACGAGTTGTTTGCGTTGAAGGGCAGCCAGTATGAACTGGTGCTCACCGAGAGCATGCGGGGGGTGATCTCGGCAGCCGATAAACCGATCGATTTTGCCGCCCTCAAGGCGCAAGGGATCCTGAAGAAACGCGGCGACTTTTATTGTTTTCCGCTGACCGACGCGCATCGTGGCAAGGTCATCATCGGGGACGTCGCGGTGATCTTCCAATTTGTTGTGCCGCCGCCGGTGCCACAAAAACCGCAGCTGCCGATGGCGGCGCGGGGCAGCATCTTGAAGAGCATCGATTGGCCTTACGCCGGGGCGTTGGCGGCCATGTTTGCGCTCGAGGCGCCGATCATTGGCTACATCCAGGTGGCACCCAAGCCACCCGAGGTGAGCCTTGAGAACCTCGACCAGCGCTGGGCCAAGCTAATCGTGCCCGAGCGCAAGGAAGAACCGAAGAAAGCCGAAAAGGCCAAAGGTGCGACGGGCGCCGAGAATGTTAGCAAGGCCACGAAGAAATCTACCAAGGCCAATGACGCCGTCGGCGATGACGAGAGTCGCGCTAAGGCAAAGGCTGCGCGCACCGCCAAGATTCGTGAATCGATTGCTGGCAAGGGCATCTTGGCCGTGTTGGGTAGCGTCGGGGGCGGGCCGGGTTCAGGGGCCGTGGCGGACGTGTTCAGCGAAGGGGGAGTGGGCGGCGGCGACCTCGATGGCGCCTTTGACGGCATCGCTGGCGTTGGCATTGCCTCTGGCGGGGGCGAGCGCAGCACGCGTGGCGGTGGCTCCGGGGAAGCAGCGTCGATTGGTGGTCTCGCGACGGCAGGGGGCGGCAAGGTCGGTTTGGGCGGCAAAGCGGAAGCGCGGGTCGCCGGCAGCGTTTCGACGGAGGCACCTGAAGTCGACGGCGCGCTTGATTCTGAGGCGGTGGCCAAGGTGGTTCAGGCCCGCAAGCGCATGGTGCAGGATTGCTACGAACGCGAATTGAAGCGAGACCCTACATTGCAGGGCAAGGTCGAGATCGAGTTCACGATTGGTGAGGACGGCCGAGTCGTGGACGCCAAGGTGGCCTCCAACCGTATGGGCTCAGCGGCGGTGGGTGAGTGCATTGTCGCGCGGCTCAAGTCATGGCGTTTTCCGAAGCCCTCAGGCGGCAGCGTCACTGTCAATTTCCCATTTATCTTCACGCCATCCAGCTGATGGTGGTTGCCGGGGGATCGCGTGAAACCCTGTTCATTGCGTGAAGTTCAGGAGTTGCTCGGTTCCGCCGCCTTTGATGGTTGGTTTGGTCGCTACAAAGGCGCTCAAACCGCCATCGAAATTGCGCGGGCGCGGCGCGAGGACCTACTGTCGCAGGCTCACATGGTGCGCTATCGCGCCGATCTGACGCAGCAGAGCGCAGACGACAAACTGTTTGCGGCCGCTGAGTTTGAGGATCGCTCGGCGCAGGCCAACGCGGAGTTTGCGTCGATCGAGAACGATTCATTCGAGGCCCTGTCCGAGTTTGAAGGCCAACGGCAACGAGCGATTGATGCGCTCGTGGCGCGGGATCGGTTCGAAAAGCTGTTGGAGGACGCTCGGCAGGGGGCGGCTGACCTCAAGGCGCGCTTGGACGCAGCCAAGAAGCACACCACACCTGAGGGCAAGGCTGAGGCCGAACGGTTGGAGATGCGCATGGCCGAGGTGGATGCGCAGGTAGGGTATTTGGCCCGTGAGAGCACGGCTGCTGAATCGCGGCGCGTCCGTGAGGACAAGATTAAACAGGATCTCTGGCTGCGGGTTGAGGCCGCATGGTCCAACTCGTTTCACGCCAACATGGCGCGGTCGGAGTATGCGTTTGCCGCGCGCCGTACGCGAGCTGAAGCCGAGCAGCTGTTTTTGCGCGCCGCTCAGGAACGTAAGCGGGTCGAGCAGTTGGATGCCGAGGCCCTTGTGATGGCACAGCGGATCAGCGAACTTGAGGGGGCGTTCGACACGCTGCTCGAAGAAGGGCGCCGGAGCTTCCAGTGCTCGCTGATTCGCGAGTTTATGTATTGGCCGCATGCCGAGGACGTGAAGGCTGCCCTTACCGTGCCGTTGATTGATGAGGCGAAGCATCTGAACATTCAGGTGTCGGCGATGCAGGCCTATCGGCTAGAACGAGGTCGCGGGCTGGATTTCATCGAGCCGCTTTTGGACCGCCGCGATAGCGACGGCGGAGGCGCGGACTCGGCTGACGATCCCCGACTTGAGTCTTTCTTCGCACCGATGACTCCCAACCCTGCGACGACGATCCGCTGATGGGATCCGTTTTTTTGGACGCGTGAGGCCGCATGGAAACCCAGAGCAAGCGAGAAATCCTGGCAGCGTCACCGTTGTTCGACAACTTGTTGCCAGCGGAGCTGACGATGCTGGCCGAGTTGTTTTCGTTGCGGGACTACGCCGCCTCTGACATCGTGTTTAATGAAGGTGATGTGGGGGATTCTGTCTATGTGATTGCCGAGGGCACCGTTGAGGTGCAACGCAAGACGGCGCAGGGCAAGATCGCTGTGATTGCCACCCTCGACGCACCACAATTTTTTGGGGAGATGTCACTCATCGACAAGGAGTATCGGAGCGCGACCATTCGCGCGAAAACCAAGACCAGGCTGTTACAGCTCACCAACGAGAACCTTCACATCTTTGCCAAGAACTACCGCAACGGCTTTACGTGGGTGGTGGTAAACATCGCACGCATGCTGAGTTCACGCCTGCGTGAGGTCAATCGCCGCCTTTCCGAAAAGTCCTAGCGGTCGTGCTTGTCGGTTAGCGCAGCGCAATCATGATGTCGTTATTGCATTGGCAGTGTCGCTTGTTCGTCAGCGCGTTGATCTTGATGGCGTCGGTGTCGGCGCGAGCCGATGAACTCCCCGGTTTTCCTGTGCTTTTGGGCCGTGGCAACGCGGTGAAGGGTTTTACTGTCGCGGACCTCGATGGCGATGGTAAGCCCGCCTTGGTGGTGGTGGCGGGGGAGACCGTGCAGATCCTGGGCGTCGACGGTAAGCCTCGACCTGGCTATCCCTTGTCACTACGGGACGCGGGCAGCACCGTCCCCGCAGTATTTCCGGCGGCACCAGCCATCTGCGACCTCAATGGTGATGGCAAAGGCGAGGTGGTGTTGGCGGGTTCGACTGCCAAGCTGTATGCCCTCACGGGGGCCGGCGCATTTGTGAGTGGTTTTCCTGTGCCGCTGGAGAGTCCCGTGCGCGCGGCCGTGAGTTGTGCACCGGTAAAGGGGAGCAAGCGCGAAGATGTGGTTTTTACGACCGATGCGGGGGCATTGGTTGTCGTGGCCGGGACGGGGGGGGCGCCGCGCATGGTGGCCAAGGTTGGGCGGGGAGCTGAAGGTGGCGTGGCGGTGGCCGATCTGAACGGTGACGGGGCGGTGGAGTATGTGGCAGGTGGCGGCGACAGTCGCTTGTATGCCTTTACCCAAGCGGGTGAGCCCCTCAAGGGCTTTCCGTATAAGATGTCGTTCCGGACCAATGGCACGCCGGCCATCGGCGACGTGGATGATGACGGTCGCCCCGACATCATCTTTGGCTCGCAGGACTTCAAGATTCATGCGCTGGGTAACGACGGCAAACCTCTTGCGGGGTTCCCGGTAGACACGAGCTATCGCATCTATGCCGGGGTGGCGTTGTCAGACCTGAATGGCGATGGTGTGCTCGACCTTGTGGTGGGCTCAGGTGACAAGAGTCTGTACGCCTTGGATGGTCATGGGCAGAAACTGAAGGGTTTCCCGCTCGCGACGGTTGGACGTTTGGATTTTGATGCGGCCATCGCCGACCTGGATCGGGATGCAAACCCGGAAATTCTTGTGGTCGCCGATGAGGGGACGCTTTACCAAATCACGGCGACCGGCAAGAAGAGCAGCCTAGAGGTTGGGGATCGAGCGGTGGGCGCACCGGCTGCTGTTGACCTCGACCAGGACGGCATCCCGGAGATCATTGTCGCCACCGCCAAGCCAGCGTTACATGTGCTGAAGGGTGAGGCAAACGGCAAGGCTGAGGTGGCGCTGGCGGACTGGCCGATGGCTGGTCACGACGCCAAGCACAGCGGTCGGCATGCTCCCAACCCAGGGCGTTTCAAGGAGCTCGGATTCGCCAAGCTTGAACCGCTTACCACCGATTCGTTGGTCGCCGCGTATCGTTTCTTCGACCTGGATGGTGAGCCGGAACAGCAGTCCCAGATCCGTTGGTATCGCAACAATGCTCATGAGCCGCGCTTCGACAACAAAGCCGAGATTCCTCCGAGCGAAACCACCAAGCACGAGCGTTGGCACTACACGCTGCAAGAAGGGGCCAATTTCAAAGCCTACGGTGACAAAGGCGTGCTCTCCCGGGTGTATAGAAGCGTCGACGTGGAAGTGCAGAACACCGCCCCGGAAAGCCCGGTGATTTCGCTAACGCCGGCCACTCCCACCACGACCGCGTCGCTGGAGATCGCGATTACGACGCCCAGTAAAGATGCCGACAACGACCCGCTCACCTATCGCTACATTTGGCTCAAGGATGATCGACCTCAAAAACTAGACGTCACGACGACTCGCATTGCCCCAGAGCTGACGCAGAAGCGCGAGACGTGGCAAGTGATTGTGGTGCCGTTTGACGGTGAGGTCGAAGGGGCCACTGCCACGGCGCTTGTGACAATCATCAATACGCCTCCGAGGGCTTTTGTTGCAGCGCTGAACCCAGCACAGGCTCGTATTGACGACGTGCTCAAGGTGGAGATCACGTCACCGGCGCCCGACGACGACCACGACGTTGTGGGCTATCGTCAGCGCTATTGGGTGGACGGCGTGCCGCTTGATCTGCCAGCGACGGAGGCCCGCGTGCCCGCGCGGACGTTGTATAAGCACCAGACCTTGAAAGTAGAGGTGACGGCGCACGACGATCAGGAGGCAGGTGCCAAGACGACGCTGGAGCTGCGCGTGCAGAATACCCCGCCACCCGCGCCCGTCGTGGCGATTTGGCCGGCTACACCGAAGACCCACGACGATTTGCAGCTGGGCGTGCTCACTCAACCGTTCGATGCCGACCACGATTTGGTCACGTTGCGTCACGCTTGGTTTGTCGATGGTGTGCCTGCAAACTTCCCAACCACGGTACCGAAGGAGCAAACCAAGAAGGGCCAGGTGTGGAAGCTTGTGGTGACGCCCTTCGATGGCGAAATCGAAGGTGTGCCCGCTACCGTCGAAACGCGCATCGTGAATACTCCCCCCACGCTTCCGGAGGTGGTGTTGCCTCGTTACAGTTTTGCCACTGATGAGGAGGTGGTGCCGCGGATCAGTACGGCGTCAAAGGATGACGATGGCGACGTCGTGCGGCTCCGCTATTTGTGGAAAAAGCAAGATAAGCCGGCGGTATTTCTCGACAGTAAGAGCAGTTTGGCTCCAGCAGACACGACCAAAGGTGACAAATGGGAGGTGCAGATCTTCGGCAATGACGGTGAGGCAGATGGGCCGGCCGCGACCCTGCGCTTTGTCATTGTGAACTCGCCGCCCACCGCGCCGGCCGTGGCTGTGAGCATGCCCAATCCTACGGTACGAGATCGGGTCGACGTGCGCATTGTGACGCCCGCGACCGATAAGGATGTCGACGTCCTCAGCTATCGTTACCGTTTCTTCCGTGATGACGTTTGGGTTTCCACCTGGCCGCTCACTAAAAATGTGTTGGAGCCCGGCGAAGCTAAGAAGGGCCAGCACTGGCGCATTGAGGTGCGCGCGTTCGATGGCGAAATCGAAGGCGAGCCAGGCATGGCTGAGCTCTGGGTGCGCAACCATGTGCCGGCGCCGCCTGCCATTGCTATGACACCGGCTACGCCGCGCACCACTGACGAGTTGACATGTCAGATCTCGCTGCCGGGGAGTGACCCTGACCAAGACGCGCTTAGTTATCGCACGCGTTTCTTCGTTGATGGTCAGCCGCTGCCGATGGCCCAAGATGTTGCAAAGGTTCCCGCCTCTCTCACCAAGAAGGGACAGCGCTGGGAGTGCGAGATGACCGCGTTTGACGGCGATTTGGTGTCGGCGGTGGCACGATCGACATCGGTGACCATTGCCAACACCCCTCCAACGTCACCGCAGGTTAGCGTTACACCAGCAGCTCCCGTTACCACCGATGAGTTGGTGTGTGAGGTTGCGCGTCCCAGCAGTGACGCCGATCTGGATCTGCTCAGCTATCGTTTTGCGTGGCGCGTTGATGGCAAACCGTACACGGCGCCCTCAGGTGGGACGGTTCTGCCGAGCAATCGAGTCCATGCCGACGCGACGCGACGCGGTCAGATCTGGGAGTGTGAGGTGGTGGCCTCCGATGGTATTGCCCAGGCAGCAGCCGTGACGGCGCGGGTGACGGTACAGAACTCGCCGCCGACCGCTCCGCGAGTACGCATCAAGCCTGAGCGTCCCGCGAGCGGGCAGGAGTTGAGCTGTGAGATCGTGTCGCTTGCGCGGGACCTGGATGATGACTCGGTTCAGTATCGCTACGCTTGGTTGAAGGATGGTGTGCCGCAAAGTTTTTCGCCCTCGTCCACCAACGTGCCTGGCCGCCTGGTAAAGGCGCGGGATATCTGGGCCTGTCAGGTGACGCCAGCCGATAGCACCGTCGCCGGCAGCCTCGGCCAATCGCTGGATGTGATGGTTCGTAAGTAGCCGTTTTGTTTGTAAAATATTTCTTTAGCCATTTTTCGCTCAGTGCCGTCTTACCTGCAGAGCACACGCAGGAGGACGCCATGTTGTTCGTATGGGTCGCGGGCGGTTTGGGGGCGACGGGGACGTTGTACAGCTTGCTACGCGCCTTTGAAGCTGTGCGAATCGGCGCACACGTGGGGGCGTCGCTGTGCTTCTGGGATCTCGGCCGGAGCGTCTCTGCGACGGCGACCGTGTCTGACTGCGACCACCGGTTGGCAGCGTGAGCATGACTTGCGCTATAGCGCATTGAGCCTTGGGTGTTTTGTCGCCTGCCTTGCTGGTGTCTGTAACCTGCCGCTATGGTTCGTGAGGTGTTGGGTCGTCATCGTGCCAACGAGACTCTATTCCGGCCGCATCGCGTTCGAGGTCAACGTCGCTCCAACATGTTGCTTGCGGCCTACGTAGGTATGGCTGTGTGCAGCACGCGAGTGGTCGAGGCTGCAACTCCGCCCCAGCGGCTTTTGTGGATTCTCGAAGACTCAACCCTCACCCAGATGGAACGTGAGCGGTTGGTGCGCTTGGTTGTGCTCTACCTCGACCCTATGGATGTCGTGCCGGTGCTCACGAGCGATTGGCCGACGCCGTTTGACCATGTCTCCGACGTGTCGACGTTGGTTCAGCAAGTCGATGCTGCGTTTGTCGTGTTTATGAAGGTGGAGCCCGCGCGGGTCCTGGTGCGAGTCACCACGGCGGCGCAAGAGGGCGACGAAGCAAGCTTCGCGGTGCGCATGCCTATGGTCGCGAATAACGAGAGCTTCCGAGTGCTTGCGCTTAAACTCCGCACCGTGTTGATCACGTTCGCTTGGGTAGCACCGGCGCTGCCAGAGCGAGTTGAGCCTCGGGAGCCTGCATCTCCAGTTCGAGCTGAGGATGTAGTTGCGCCCTCCGTGTCAATGAGTGTGGCGTCGCCTGTTCGAGGTTTTGTTGAGGCGGGCGCTCTGGTGGCGATGCGTGAGCACGCACCCACCGCTTTGGTGCAGGGGGCGGCGATGGCGGGGATAAGTGGTGCTGATGTCAGCGTGGCGCTGGCCGCGACACAGGGACCGCGGTTTCGGCGCCTGTTAGAGGAAGGCGAGGTGGTGGGCGGGCGTCTCCGGATTGCGTTACCCGTCGGTGAGCGACTCTGGGCTGGTAGCGCGCCTGGTTCGCCCGAGTTATGGGCCGAGGTCGGCCCAGGGGTCGAACGGCTGTGGCTGTCGGGTCATCGCGCCCCAGGGGCAGTTCAAGCGTCGCGGACGACCTGGCTCTTTGTGGCCAGTGTCAGGGCCGGCCTGGTATGGCCTCTTCATGACGTCTGGCGCTGCATGGTGCGCTTTGGGGTAGACTTCTTTCCCACACGCGCTGACATCTATCTCCATGAGCGTCGCGCTTTTACCACCGGGTGGTTCGAAGCCACCACTGAGTTGAGTGTGCGTCGGTTATTTTAGCCGAACGCTGGGGTGGAACGCCTAATGAACCGAGGCAATGAGGCTCTTGCCAGGGCAAGCCAACCAGGCCGACTGGAGCTTGCCAAGGCTGGAGACCGTGAGGCGCTCAAGGCTTTGGTGGAGGCAAGTTATGAGCCTGTTCGCCGGATGTTGTTCCGCTTTGTCGGGCCGGGAGCCGACCTGGAGGACCTTACACAAATGGTCCTCATGCGAATGCTTCGAGGCCTGCCAAGCTATCGCGGTGAATCGGCGTACTCTACCTGGCTGGGCGGGATCTGCGTGCACATCAGTCGCGACTACTTCAGGCGACGCAAGGTGCGCACCGTGGTCACCTCTGATGACGCTCTCGATGAACATCCCAGCCCCGCACAGAGTGTCGATCTGGCGTTGGCTGACCAACAACGGCTGGCTGATGCTCATCGGGCTCTGGAGCGGCTGTCGCCCAATCATCGCACCGTCTTTGTCTTGCGCGTGGTGTTGGGTCACAGCGTCGACGAGATTGCGACCATGATGAACGCGGCACGTTCCACCACCCGCCTCCGGTTGTACTATGCGCGCCGTGCATTTGTGCGCGCGATGGCGGAGCTCGGAGTTGAGGTGATCACCGAGGACGAGTCGCCATGACCCGACTCGATCGCCACTCCCTAGATGTCCTTGCGGCCTTGTTAGACCCTGAGCTGTCCGAGGCGAAGCGCGCGGAGCTGGAGGTGCATCTGTCGGCCTGCCCGGGTTGTCGCGAGGCGTATGCACGGCAACAGCAATGGGTGTCTACCATTGCCAGCGTGGAACCACCTGCCCCACAGCCGTGGGCTCATGAGCAGGTTGTCAACGCAGTGATGGCGGTGGGGCGCTCGCCATTGCGGCGTCAAGGGTATTGGGTTTGGGGCACCGCGGCGACAGCTGGGCTGGCGTTAGTCATCGGCGCGGTTATTTGGACGCTGCCGTCGCAACCCACGTCTGAAGTGGCAGTCTTGGCTGGACAGCTGATGGTTGATGGGCGCGCTGTTGAGCGCGGTGCGACATTATCTGGGCCTGTGACGGTACAAGCCGACAAGCTCGTTGACTTGGAGTTTAAAGATCGCTCGCGCATGCAGTTGCAACCGCACACGCGGGGGGCCTTGTCTTTTGTCTCCGGCACCCATCTGACGCTTGAGTCGGGACAGGTGCAGTGTGACGTCCAGCCCCAGGGGCCTAAGCGATTTGTTGTGGCCACGGTCGAAGCTCTGGTCCAGGTGGTGGGGACACGCTTCAGTGTGCGCCGGGATGCGACCGGAACGCTGGTGGAGGTCAGTCAAGGACAGGTTGCTGTGACGCCCACCTCCGGTGA
>JAKLEG010000170.1 GCA_022703175.1 Myxococcota bacterium
GCCGTTCACATGACGATGACGGGGTCTCGGTGAAGCCCAATATGCTTTCGAATCACACTTTGTGACGCCACAACGAGCGCGTCGCCAGCACGCCAACGCCGATGGTGCCAAACAACCCCAGGTAGCCAAACGCATTCATGAACGGCAGATGGCAATCGGGATCTTCTTCACATAGCTCGTACATCGCCTTCTCTTCTGGGCTGGCCATTCCTTTGGCGACGCCTTGTGACAGCGCGGTCGCAATGACGCCGACGACGGCGCCGACCATCAAGAGCCCAACGATGATGCCGGCCAAAACGCCCAGCGATGTTCGTTGTTGCGCCGCAACTGTCGTCGTTCCACTGGCGGCCGGAGTTGCTGGCACGACCGCGGAGTGCGTGGCGAGCCACTCGCCACAGTGTTTGCATTTCTTAGCTTCAAGATGAATCTCCTCGGCGCAGTAGGGGCATCGCCGGGTTTGTTCCTCCACCGTTGCCTCCATCGTCACTGGTTTGCGGCCCTGACCATGCTGTCGAGGCTGAGCTGCTGGGCAACTTTGTTCAGACAGATCGGCACCGACATACCGAGCGCGTGACAAGCAGTGAGCCGCCACTCGCCGTCGTAGCGGTAGAGCCTGAAGTGGTCGGAGACAGTCTTAGACGAATCCGCGCCGCGGCATTCAAATTGCGCCTCCGGGCTACGCTCGGTGGTATCTGCGCGCAGGAATCGGCACGGCGTGTAGCCGTTGGCCTTGAGGGCAACAAACGTCCGCATCCAATCGTCTTTCACTGTCTTCGGCGTGCATCGAGGATCTTGGTGGCCCTCATGCTCCTTGATGCACTTGGAGTACTCGTCAGTCATGCTCGGCATGCGGACGTACCCAGGCACCGCCGGTGGCAATGGCTTCCACATCGGAATGCTCTTGCATGGCTCACGAATCTGGCAGTCGTCGATCAGCTCTTTTACGAAGTCAGGGCCGAGGAAATCGTCCAAGTACTTGAGCCGACCATCGTTGATCCGGTCGACGACATAGGCGGCAAGGCCATCGGGTGTGTTCGCCGGTTTCGTCGGCGGCATTAGCTTCGGAATCACAATGGCGCCGATGGCCACCAACACCACGAGCGCCGCAACAACCATGATGACCTTGTTGCGCCGTTGCCGCCCGAGATACTCGGTCAGCTCGGCTTCGGTCAGCGGGTTCTGTTCCTTGCAGCCCGGGCAGAGATCGCTTGGGTAGGTCACGAGCACGCCGCACATGCGGCAAGGCCCTCTGAAACCCAATAGGGCGCTCATGGGTGCGGCCTTACGGTCGGGCGATTCCGCAGGCGACGGCTTTGCGCCTGGTTCCAGCCACTCGCCACAGTGCCGGCACTTCTTTGCGGTTTCCTGAATCTCCTCCGAACAATATGGACATTTGGTCATGGTCACTCCGTTTCTGCGGCAATAGCCGCGATGAAGCGTGGTCGTTTCGGCACCGGCATCGGATGGGTCGGCGCGCAGCGTCCTTGGGTTACGAGTCTGGGCCGTCTCGGTGCTGCTTCCAGATGTAGGAACCGGTCAACGCAAGCATGATGACGCCACCGACGGCGCTCAGTGCGCCAACCATCGTACGGATGAACGACTTATCCTTCCTGAATTCATCGACCCTCACCTCCATCGGCATGTCGCGCGCTTCCTCGTGCGTGCTGTGGAGATGATCGCGAAGCGGGTCGAACAATGGTGAGACAGGATCGACGTGGAATGAATCGCTTCGTCGAGCCTTTGGGCGCTTGCGGCCGCTTGGTGAACGCTCGGACGTGGGTTCCGGTCGTGCCGTTTCCAACGGCTCCATTACCGGGGTCGGAGCCAGAGCCTCGTTGGCGGGGGTCGCTTCGGGTTGGCGGGCTCGTTTGCTTCGCTTCTTGGTCATGCTCCCTCCCGCGCGCCCAATACACGGAGTCACTGCCGAAACTGTACTTTTGGTGCCTGCCTCGGTCAATACATACAGGTCGTTGTCGCCAACGTACGGTCAGTATTGACTCAATTTCGAGGACATCATGGCCCTCGGAACCGACATCACGACGAAAGCACTCACTCGGCTACGCAAACGCCGTGAGGAGCTTGGTTTGAGCCAGGCCCAAGTGGCTGGAGCTGTTGACGTG
Source organism: Myxococcota bacterium (assembly GCA_022703175.1). Classification (GTDB taxonomy): domain Bacteria; phylum Myxococcota; class XYA12-FULL-58-9; order XYA12-FULL-58-9; family XYA12-FULL-58-9; genus JACRCV01. The sequence goes on from JAKLEG010000170.1 coordinate 2,121, forward strand.
AACCCCAGCTACATCGGGCTCCTTGAACGCTGTGAGCGGGTGCCGTCGTTGGAGATCCTCTTGGCGATGTGTCAGGCCGTGAGGCTGACACCGGCCGACCTGTTCGCCGATGCCAACCCCAAGCCTGCCAAAGACGACCAAGACCTCGCCCAAGTGCGCGCACTTTTTAGCCGCTGGCCGGTTGAGCATCGCCAAGCCGCGGTCCGTGCCCTGCGCGAGATGGATAAGCTCCGCCGCTAGGCCGTAACCCTGGCCCACACCTCCAGGTCCGCATCGAAACGCCGCTCACGCAGCATTTGTGCCTCGTCGTCGGTGAGAGGCCGCAACACCAACAGGTCCTTGGATGGGTCGTCGGCGTCGGCAGCGCCGTCTTCCGGCAGCTCGAATCCGACGTTCAGAAACCACTGGCCGTCGACCTCGATGAACGGAGGTCCACGCCGCAAATACCGGTCGCATGAGCGCTGCGTCATGTTCGGTCTCCCGCGCATTGCCGCCGCCAACCGCAATCCTTGCATTTCCATGACCGCCGCCGAGCCATGAGCCACTTACCATCGCGGCGCCCGACAGCCGAGTGGATCAACACCAAGCCAGCGACCGCGGCTTCGATGCCTTCGGCTTCGTCATGAGCGACGCGCTGAACGTCCTGCAACACTACCTTCGCGGTCTTGGTGCGCAGGATGTCTTGATAGCGGAGCCCTACCTTGTCGACACCGAACATCTGCTTGGCGGCCCAACTGTAGAGCGCCATCTGCAGGTCAGGGCGCTCGGCCTTCTGAGAATCGGCGCGGCTTGCAACCTTGTGGTCGACAACCGTCACGTTGTCATGTTCATCGGCCACCACGAGGTCCATGGCACCCACGATCCGCTCCTCAAACCCCAGCGCCTCACCGGTCTCTGGATGCGTGAGCTCAAGAGCAAACGGCACCTCGACACCCACGACCTGCGCGGGGCGGTAACCTTGCTCCAAGAACGCGCCCAAGAGCCGTGTGGCCTCGTTGACCAGCGCTTCCGCATCTCCGCCATCGTCGAACAAGATTGGCGGGTCGGACGCAACGGCTTTGCTGATCGCAGCACCGGCCACACCCACAAGCTGGTCGAGGCCGGGCTCAGCAGCACGCGCTTTGAGTGCACCGTAGAACACGGCCAACGCCTTGTGCATGGCGCTGCCGAGGATGAGCCGAGCCGGCGTGTCTTGGGCCGGTCGGCCCTCCACGTAGCGATACCAATGCTGCCGCGGGCATGATTCGAGGCACCGTAGGGCCGATGCGCTCGCGTACAGGTCGACGCGCTCCTCGCGCAGGAGTTGAACGACACTGCTCATGCGGCTCTCCCGGCCGGTTGAGCGCCGTTACCGCGGCCCTTGCGGACTGTCGCCAGCAACTCGTCGATGAGCTGGCTCGCGAGCTTCTTGTCGGCGTACTCGATGTTGACGCCATGAACCTCGCGGACATGATCGCGGAAGCCCGGCCATTGACCTCCGACCTGGTCGACGAGCTCGCGGAGCTTGGTGAGCTGCGCGCTCGTGACGCGACCGTTACCATTGTTGCGTCCGTTTTCGTTGGCGGCCTGGCCAGGCGCGTTCCGGTTATCACAACCATTGCCGTTGCCGGGCTGCCATGACCGGGTCGGTGGTGGCGGTGGCTCGTTGTCAGTTTCACCCGGCGGCACGTTGTCGTCGTCGATGGCGCCGGCATAGGCCTGCCAGCCGCAACCGAAAAATGCTGACACCTTCTTGAAGCCGTTGGTGAACGCGCCCTTCTTGGCGTCGGCCTCCGTTGCCGCCGTATGACCCCCGGTGCCGGTGGCTTCGGCAAACGGCACAAAGGTGCCGTCAACCCAACGCCCGAGCTGCATGGTGAGGTCGCAAGTGGCCTCAACCATCGCGTAGCCACTTCGGGTCTGCTTCTCGCGGACAATGAAGTCGCGGGTGACGCGGAAACCACCAACGCCCAGCACCTCGTTCAATCGGTTGACGATGTACTGGTACTTGATGCCGGTGGTGTCGTAGCCCTTCTTGGTTTGGGCGCCGCGGGTTCGCTCGATGGCGTCCTCGGGGAACGGTGCCGATAGGCGCACAAAGACTTGGTGAAGCTCCTCTGGTGAAAGCATCGGTACTCCGAAAGCCAGCGCACGCGCGCCGCCTGGTTGAATGGTTGTGGTTAGGGGAGCCGACGAGCGCCGGCGTATGAGAAGTACGAACCGTCGCCGATGATGACGTGGTCCAAGAGATCGAGGCCCACGAGCTTGGCTGAAAGCCGCAACTCCTTGGTGAGCGCGTCGTCGTCTGGTGATGGCGTCGGCACGCCCGACGGATGGTTGTGCAGCACGATCACGCTACGGGCGCCGACTTTGAGCGCGGTTCGCAGGACGTCGCCCGGCGACATCGAGCATTGGTCGATGCCACCGACTGCCACAAGCTCGTCGCAAATGACGCGACTCTTGGTGTCGAGGTAGACGGCCCAGATGGACTCACGCCTGAGGTCACGAAGGCGATGTCCGTAGGCTTCAAAGACATCCTCGGCTGACCCCAGAGTTGCGCCACGCTCCAGCGGTTCACTGAGCAAGTGCCGCACCGCTTCAATCGCTGCCGTTACCTTGGTCGCATGCTTGAAGCCGATACCGGCTGTGGTGGCGAGCTCGGCCGCCGACATGGCCCGAACACGCCGACCAAGCTGAGCGACGGCTGTTGCCGCTTTGGTGTTGCCAAGGATCTCCGCCCAAAGCGACGTTGTGTCGACAGACGCTTGGACCGCGTTATGCGGCAAGCAGTTGGTCAACGAGCGCATAAACGGCGTCGGCGAGCCAGTGACGGTCGCTAGCATAGATATCCCGTCGACGACTTGGCATCGGCGACGCAATGCTTGTGGCTCGGCGACAAAGGTTGATGGCCAAAACGGCAGAGCGTCCAACGGCGCGGCTTTGATCGAACAACACAAACCGGCCGCAAGGCCGCGTCTCGGTTGCGTAGGCAATGACCAATCGCCCGGGCAACAACGTCACGGTTGTGCCACGGCAATCGCGTACCGAGGCCATGACTCGACTCAGCAGCGTTCTCGGACATGCCCAAGGCACATCATTGACGCTATCGAGCCGCAGTGCGTTGAATGCCGGTACCGCGACCAACGACGCAAAGACATCGCGACGCAACGTGGCACCATCGGCCGTGGTCTGCGCCGTGGCTCGGACCTGTTCCGCCAATGCTGATGCCGCCCGCGCCGCCGCATCGAGCTTGGCGTGCTTTTCGGCTGCCAGAACACGGTTCAAATACGGCCCAACAATCTCCAGTTGTTGTCGGGTCGGTGTGGCACGCATTTGGGCCACGATTGCGACCGGCATCGCGAGCGCGGTTGCTAAAGCGTCGGTTACCTCCAAACGCGGAGCCTCGCCGCCCGCCTGTACGAGCCTTGCCGCCTGTCGAGCCTGTTCGATGAATCGCGTCAACGTCACGGTCCACCTCTCCACGACGGTGGCTGAAACGGCCCGCCGTACCATTCGGGCTCTTCCTGTTCGGGCCACACATGCATTGGCTGATGCGCGTAGCCACGACCGAAGGGAGCCTCGTGCATGGGCGCAAAGGGTTCGGCCCGAGGAAAGGTGTTGCGCGCGAGCTCGCCGGATTTGGCCAAGAGCCAAAGCCGTGGCTCGTCATGTTCTAGAAAGATGATTCCATTCCAAGGTCCGGGCTCGGCAGGTACAAAACGCGGCGGTGGGCTGTTGTCGGGAGTACGAAGCTCCGGCCCGAGCCACGCAATGACCTTGAGCGGCACAGCGGTGATGATGCCACCAAGCACCGCGAGCGCTCGGTCGAGCAAGCACGCTTCGGCAACAAAGTCGGCAACGAGCACCGGTAGATCGACGGTGGTGATTTCGCCTTCATGCATTCATTGCTCCTGTGCAGACGGCCGGGTGCGGCGGCGTACCACCGCACCCGAAACCGTGAGCCTGCTATTCCGTCTTGCGCCGGGACTCGATGAACGACGCCACGACGCCGATGGCGGCGCCCACGAGCAGGTGGCTAACGCCACGCTTGAACTCGGCGTGACTCACGACCTTCTTGAAGAACTCCATGCAACACTCCTTGGTTGTTGCGCCCGAAGGCGCGGTTTTTGTAAACCGACCGCGGATGCAATCGGTGATGACGATGATGCTGGAATGACGGGCCCTACGCGGCGAGCTTGTGCTGCAATCCCATCGTTTGGCCGGCGAGGTCCTGTAGCTCTAGCGCTCGGCCTGGCTCTGCTTCCTGAGCGAGCAGGCCGAACACATTGCCGAGCCGGTATGCGGTCCCAATGCCGCGCTTCGGCCGACCGCCGTTGCCGACGTTGACGGGCGGCAACAGCTCGACATCAGCGGTCGAGTACAACTCCAAGCTGCGCTCTGCTTCGGCCTTGGTGAGCGCCGCGCGATTGCGAAGTGCCTCGACGGTGTTCTTGATGTTGATCTCTCTCTCGTTCGCTTCACGGACCGCCAGGAGCTTGGCCTCAATGCTGCGCGGCTCGAACAGGCTGCGGACTACGTCGCGTGTGGCCGACACCAGCGTTTCGGTATCGAGCTCGTGGGTACGGTTGCTGTACTCCAGGTCGTCGAGCTTGGAACCGAGGTGCACGCGGCGCAGTAAGTTCTCTGCCACGGCACCGTTCAAACAGATGAGCCTTTCGACGTACAACGCGATGCTGTAAGCACCATCGCCGAAGTCGCTCGACCTCAAGATCGCGCCGATGCCGAGCACCTCGTTGGGAATGGGCTCGAAGACGCGCCCGAGCAAAACCTTGACGAAGACCTTGGTAGCGAGCTGGCGCCCGTCGATGGGCACGGCTCCAAGGGCAACGGCCGCGTCGAGAAAGGCGCCCACGAGCGGAGCCGCATTGAACCGCTTGTAGCTGGATGACAACCAGCCACGAAGCTCGTGGTTGACTGAGCGCGCAAGGTACTTGGTGCGGTTTTGCTGGCGGTATCGGTGGGACAGGTTGAGCGCTAATAGCGCCGGGTCTTCATCGACCAAGGTGTTGACGTACCGTTGTGGGATCGTGGCGCGCTCGGCGAGCTGGCTCAATGCATGCTTGTGAACCGGCATGGCGCGCTCGACTCTTGGGAATCGCATCGCCACGCCCTTCTCTGCAGGTACGAACTCAACGGCGGCCGACGGCACCAAGTGGTCGGTCGGCACTGTGGTTGCGACATCATCGAGCACGGCATCGACGATGTTCCGCCCGGCGGCAAAACGTTCTTCGAGGCGTTGCCGCGCTCCTTCGGCGAGGGGTGTGCGGCGCAGAATAGTTGGCTCGGGCAGCGCCGAGCCGTGAATTTGGACTACTTCCTGCATTCGTTACTCCTTGGTTTGAGGGTGATGATCATGACGGTCGGCATGCGGAGACCCGCGAGGCGTGCAGGTCTCCACATGTCGGCTCTGGTGTTGTTGATGGCTGCTATTGGGTCTTGCGGGTGGCGCTACACGGCATGCTGCTGTGGCCAATCCTTCAACGGCTCCAGGGACTCAACACGCCGTCGGGCTCGTCGGTGTCGTCGTTGATGCCGTCATCGACTGCACGACTGGGCTCGTAATGCTCCTGTGCCTCGGCGACCCGAAGGTATTCGTATTGGCGCTCGGCCTCGTGGTCGCGCCGGCACGCTTCGCCACGAAGGCGTGGAGAACGGATGACGTTTTGCGGCACACCGAGCATGAGCTGCGTTTGACCGTTGGCACGGAGAAACAAGAGCGTTGGATCTCCATTGGCGGCGGGCGGCACCGCGACAACGACGGCTGAGTGTTGTTGCGCCGCACGAGCCGCGTCAGCGGCAATGGCCTCGAGGATGGCGGCCGGGCCCGGCCGGTTGCGGCGTCTGGTCGGGCGCGCGGGTGTGGGTTTGACGGACGTGAGGTCGGCCACATCGCCGAGCTTGACGGTGAGGCGGGCATCACGACGGAAACCGGAAGAAGCGGCCTTGCGGTCGTTCATCATCGACTCCTTGGTTGGGGGTAGGTGAGCGGGCTCCGGTTGGAGTCCTCTCACTATCCTTGTTCCAAAAAGCTGTGCGCGGTTTCACGAAACGCGCTTGTGCAGGCAACTATGGTTAAGGAATTGGTTCCCCACCCACGCAGGATCGTGGAGTGAGGTCCGAGTATCGCGGGTAGGAAAATTTTCAGTTGCAGGTCAGCGCCGTGGTGCCCAGCATCGAAGTGTCAACGCCGCCGGCCCCAGGGCGTCACGCAACCAAGCAAGGGTTGGCCTCAATGGTAATCGGAAGAGGTGGGTCTTGTCCTTCTTCGGGCGGTCGTCCCGGCATCCGCACCTCATCTTGCAGTCGCCTGCCCCGAAGCCTGGAGCCGGCGCCGACACACCGGTGGCTGCGAAAAGCGCCGTAGCCCATGTGCATTCAAGTCGTTCATCAGACGTGGATACCCACGCCTGGAGGGCACGGCCTTCGACAGATCGAGCCAGAAGATAGTCGATGTCCCACCTCTTCCTCTTCGCCTCCTTGAGCCCGAGGTGTCTGCCGAGGCGCGCGGCGAGGCCGCCAGATTGGAAGGCACTTCCTACGTAGGCGTAGTGTCCAGCCGGCAGCGAAGAATATCTCTTCCTCCCTTGCGGGGATTTGGGGTTCCCAATCTGCACGATCACCTCGTGGGAGATCCTTGCGTAAATTATGTACGAGCCTGTCAGATATGGGCGTTTCCGGGAACGAAAGTTCACGCGCCGACGCATATGGCTGTCCTTCCCTTTGACCGCTGGCCTTCGGGTGTGCGCTTCGACACCGGCGCCGAAGGCGGTGCGACATGCGACCTAGCTTCGTCATCGAGCACCAAGCCACGCAGATCTTTTCCCCGTACATCTATACCGCTTTGCTCGAGACAATCGACGAATGCTTCGAGTTCTGCCGCTGAGGGCTCGGGCAGGCGCACGCTCGCGGGGCGGGTGTTGAATCCCAACCACACATATTCTGGCTGGATTTGCTTGATCATGGAGACGAACGGTTCGAGGTCGAAGGCCATCACAGGCTCGATGGTGATGACCTTGCGGGCGTAGTCGAGGTCTTTGAGTTGTTGATGACGAACGCTCGGCGGTGGCGCCTTCGAGATGCTCCGATATCCGTGGTCTCGATTGGTTTCGAGGGTGGTTACCAGCACTACATTGGCAGGGAGCTGAGACAGGTATGGCGCAAAACAAACCGGCTGTTTTGACTGGAAGTAGTAGGTGATGTTCGGCCGGGTTTTGTTCTTTTCTCTTATGACCGCGCAGAGCGCTGGTATTGCCGTTTTTCCTGCAAAGGCCAGGTCACCGTTTCCGGCGACGAAGACAGTATCGACGCCGGAGGGGATGGCGCTCGATGTCAGTCGCTCAGGATGCGCGTGTGGGCTGAACTTGTAACACTCGTCGCATCGTTTCTTGAGACGTTTTGCCTGCCGCTGGAACGATGGAGTGCAATACACGCAGTCGAAACGGCACCCCTTGAACGGATTCCACGTTTTTGTGTTGGCGTACATGTTGGACCGACCGCCGGGTCGTGACGAATCTCTCTTTGTTGACGCACTCGGGTTGACAATCATCGCGCAACTCTCCTCGGGCAGGGCGGGCCATCATCGCAACCTGACGCCCCGCCGGAGATCAGGCCGCACAGCAGCCCCGCTACCGCGCGGGGTGCATAACGCCAATGTGGCCGGGGGATACGGGACTCTGTTGGTCCAACTCGCCCCGGACAACGCCGACCGGACCGCCGTTTTCAGAGCGGCGTACGGTCCATCGGTCCCCTGGGGTTGGTCGGCGCGCGGCCGTCCGAGTTGGGGTGTGCTGCACAACAGCGGTGCAGCGCAAAGCACCGTCCCATTTTCTGCTTCGAGTTGTCAACACGCAGTTCAGTACGTGCAAGCAACATGCAGGGAGTCTTGCCATGTGAAGCCGGCCCAAAGCCGGTATCAATCTGGTATCAAACTCAACTTCCAGCGAACGTAGAATCAACGACTTACGAGCGTATCGCGAGTCCCATACGTGGGTCGGTCGTGAGCGTACTTACCTTACGAAACTTGTTGATTTGTTAGAGAAAATGGATCAAAAACAGTGACGGCGAGACCACTGTTGGTCCCGCCTTACAAGCCGGGGGTCGTGGGTTCGAAACCCTCTCCGCCTACCAATTCTTGCCGACTTTCTTCAAGTTTTTGTTACACCGCGCGCCGTATTGGAAACCACTCATGCCTGGTTCCGATTGACTCGCCAGTCGTAAGCGAAGAGCGTGCGCCTATGCGACGAACGTTGGCTGTGCCGCGTTGGCGGGTCCTCGTGGTGTGCTGTCTGGCATGCTGTCGGGAGGCCCCGGTGTCTGTTATTCCAACTCCGGACGCAGCCGCGCCGCCCGAGTCGATAGCGCTTACGTTTCCGCAGCTATCGGGGTTTGCGGCTTTGTCGTTGGGGTGTCTCGACCGGCCATATCCGAACAAACCTGGAGCCATCTATGACAGCGACGCCGTGGTGCGCCCGCCTC
>JAKLEG010000171.1 GCA_022703175.1 Myxococcota bacterium
ACAGCGTAATGATCGGCACCGAGAGCTCCTCGGCCTTCAGCGCCGCCGCTTGGGCCTCGCTGGAGAACAGCGGGCCGATGATGGCGATGGCGTTGGCGTCGAGCACCAATTCTTCAACAGCCTTGGCCGCCGCACCCGGTTCACCGCCAGTATCTTTGATGACCCATTTGAGCGTGGGTTGGCTGGCAAGGCTCAGCTTGATCGCTTTGAGTGCCCGCTCGCCGTACTGCTGATATTTGCCAGAGAGCGGCAGCACGATGCCCACCGTGAAGGGGTCGACTTTGAAGCGGGCCTTTAGGCGTGTCAGGAAATCGCGTGCAGGGGCGCCGTACGGGCTGTCACCAAAACGTGAGGCCACAAGCTTCAGCATCGTCTCGGAACGGTCGTAGTCACGCGTATGGTAATAAATCTTGGCGAGCTTGTAGGCCAAGGCTGGCAGCAGGAAACTCCAGCTATCTTTGCTTTGGGTCTCGTTCCAAATTCCCTCGGCATCTTTGAACGGCAGCGCCTGTGACACCAACTCCAGCGCTTGGGTGCTGGCGCGGTTTTTCATCTCCACAGGGAGGTTGCTGCCCGCGAGCTCGACAAACAAGAAAAGCGCCTCGCGTTCTCGGGCTGCACCCACCAAGGCTTGTGTCAGTAGGAAACCCAAACGACCCTGGTCGGCGGCTGGTTTGGCGGCATCATACAGCGCGCGCAGCATCGCAGCGGCGTCGGCAAAACGCTCCAGGCTCAATAGCAGCGTGGCATAGCGCTCGCGCACGTTATCGGCGCCGTCGAAGCTGGGGCGGTTGAATAGCAGGCGCTCGTACAGTTGCACGGCTCGTTCGACGTCTCCAAGTTGGTCTGCGATCTCTGCGCGAGTGCGCAACACACGGGCTCCGGCGGCTGTGCCCGGATAGGTGTCGGCCAAGGCATCCCGTTTCTTCTCCGCGCCTGCTTTGTCGCCAGCAGTCTCTAGGCGTTGAGCATCGTCGGCCAACGCTTGAGCCGCCTTCTCGTCCTCGTCTTTGGGCGGTGGCGGCGGCGGCGTGGGCTCTCCGGTCGGGCCTGCCACGACCGGAATCGGCGCCGCGGGCTGACAGCCAACCGAGGAGCACAGGGCGATGGCGACCAACCAGATGAGGGCCAGCCGTGTTGCAAATAAACTGTGATGAACGAGAGCGCACATCTTCATGGGGCTGGGCTTATAGAGCCGGCTCACTCGCTTCACAAGTCCAGCGGTTCGCTAACGAAATCCACGCAACCCGGCCTGATTTTGCCGATAACCATTGGCAACAAGGGGTGTCCGATGCCTGTTGGTGCTTATGAGACTTGGCGAGATGCGGTTCTCGATTTCCTTCATGTCCGAGTTGCGCCCGCCGCAGCGCCGGCAGTGGCGCCCAACACTCAGGCCAAGACGCAGGCACAGGCCCTCAAAGCGGTCAACTTTAACCCGGTGACAACCGGTCCGCTCGCCCCGCAGTTCAACCTTACGGACCCGGCAGTCACGGCCAGAGTCACCTTTGTGAAGGCGTCGGCGTTGGGTCTGGTGGACGGTCTGAAGGCGATGATGATCAGTGGCACATGCGCTGACATGGATGTGCGTCCCACGTTCTATGGTTACGAAACCGGCAAGGCGATGACGATGTCCATTCGGCGCAAGCTGAAGGACAACCGTTTGGATTTTGTGCTGGCGATGAACGTCAGCGCCCATGACTTTCGCCACAGTGTTGAGAGCGGCGGCCAAACTCGCGCTTGGGCTCAAGAGCAGCTTCTGGCTCGGGCCAACGACAACCAGCGCTACGTTATCAAGGTGACCACCCCGGACGGCGTATCCCAAGAGATGACCGGGATTGTCGCCAACGGCGCGGTGGTGACAGTGCAGGGGATATCGGCGTTCTTGCAGCCAGGCACCAACGTCATTGAGGCTTGGCCCGAGCAGTCGTGCATGGTGGGTGGCTACATGGAAGGCCGTCGCATCGAAGTCGCGTACAATCCGTAATTCTTTCAGCCCAGTACGACTGCATTCTCGCTCGCCTGTGCTCGTTGTTGGCGCGTCGTCACGCCGCCGCAGGCCCTACTCCGTGCGCAGGGCGTCCAACGTCGGTTGGCGAGCGCTCCACCAGGCGGGATAGAGCCCAGCGGCGACGCTGGCCAACGTCACGCCCACGAAGATGGTGAAGGCGAGTCCCAGGGGGAACAGCCAGGGCAGCGTCCAGCCGACGGTGACGATGAGAATGGAGCGCATGAACAGGTAGCCGCACAAGGCGCCGAGCAGCACGCCCAGGCCAGCTGCGGTGGCACCCACGAAGCCGGCCTCGTTCAAGACCACCCGCATTACTTGCCACGGTGTGCTCCCCACTGCGCGCATCACCCCGACTTCCTGGGTACGGTCGAGCACCGCGGCCACCAGGGTTGTGGAGACCCCCAGCACGGCGATCAGCAGAGTCACGAGCTGCAAGAGGTTCAACAACGCAAAGATCTGATCGATCAAGCGCTCGGCCTCCGCTTTGAATTCGGCGTTGGTCAAAACAAACAGGTTGTAGCGCTCGCCGTAGCTGACCTTGATCTGGGTCTGCAGCGGCAGTGGATCGACCCCGGGTTTGAGGAATAGGTCAAAGCTATCGACCAGGTTATCGCCAAACCAGGAGACGTAGGGGGCCCGATCCATCAGCACCACCCCTTGGTCGCTGGTGAAATCTACCACCACCGCTTCCACCAACACGGAATGCGGGCCGGTGGGTGTCTCCAGGATCAAGGTTCCGCCCGGACTCAGGCCGTCCCGGCGCGCCAACGTCTCACTCACCATGACGCCGGTGCCGCGCGTGATGGGACCGTCGAGGGCGATTTCGCCATCGAGCACGAGCCAGGGGGCACGCTCTCGATAACCCTTCATCTCTACGGAAACGATCTTAAGCGGCTTGCCTTTGTGTTCGCTGTCGGCCACCCGTACGTGAAACAGCGCGTCCACGCCAGGCAGCGTGGCGAGCGCTGCGCCGAACGCCGGATCGAGGGGGGTGTTCTGTGACATCGCCAACTTGGCGCCAGAGAGCACAAACAGGTCGGCGGGCACCGCCGAGGACAGCCAGCGTTTGTTTGTCTCATGCAACGAGTTGACATAGGTGGCCACCGTGACCACGGCGGCCACACCGGCAACGAGCGAGGCCACGTTGAGCGCGGCGCGACGCCGATCGCGCACCACGTGATCCAACCCAATCATTGCCTCGGCACTTAAGAAACGCGAGCCTACGCGATGGGCCAAGGCCGCAAGGCTATTCACAGTGGCGGGCGCCAAGAAGACTGAACCAAACAACACGCCCGAGAACGCCACGTAACCCACGACCAAGTTGGTGCGTGCCGCTGGCAAAGCGAAAACCACGAGGCCCACGAGCGACAGCGCGATGCCGGCCCAAAGCCCTCTGCGGTCTGTGGGTTCGACCAACACCTCTTCGGTGGCGCGATGCAACCCAATCACTGGGGGCTGGTTGGCCACCCAAAGGGCCGGGCGCAGTGCGCCCAAGACCGGAATGACCAGGCCGACCGCGAGCCCGGTGAACACGTGGCGCGCACCCAAGACGACGTCATCGACTTTGACGATGGTGTACATCTCGTTCACCGTGGCCGCCATGGTTACGAGGCCCTTGCGCGACAACATCAGCCCCAGCGCCAAGCCGAGCACCGTGGCCAAGCTGCCCAACGCCACGGCCTCCACCAACACCAAACGGAGGAGCGTGCGTCGCTCGGTGCCCAACGCGCGCAGGATGGCCAGCTCGTTTTTGCGTTGGCGCACACTAATGTCCACCGCGTTGTAGGCCAACAGAATGCCGATCCAGATGGCCAGGGCCGCCATGGTGTAAAGCGCTTGCTTCATGCCGGCCATCAGGTCGTCCAAGCGGGCACCCCGTCGGGAGGGAAAGTCGACGTTGTAACCGGGGCCCAAGGCGGCGCTGATCCGATCGCGCACCACGGCCGGCGCGACGCCAGGGTCGAGGCCGATGTCGATACGCGTGAGCCGCTCACCCAGATTCAACGCTACCTGCGCGGCATCCAGGTACATCACGAGCACGTCGCCCGCGAATGCCCGGGCAGGGCCGCGTTCTTCTAACAGCCCCTTGATGATGAACGGACGCATACCTATCGGAGTGCCGAGGGTTACGGTGTCACCTTTTTTCAAGCCGCGCCGAGTTGCGAAGCTTTTGGGTACCAACGCCGACGTGGTGGAGTTCAGGAAGGCCACCGGGTCGTCGACCAGCTCCGTGTCTTCGGGCACGGCGGCCAATTGGCGTAGGCTGTTGTCGGCCAAGAAATCGACGCCCAACAGCAGCACCGCGCCCCGGCCTGGCTCCATGAGCTGGACTTCGAGCAAGGGGTCTACGTGGGCGACGCCTGGGATCCGAAAGATTTCGTCGGCTCGCGCTCGGTCGAGGCCCGCCTCTCCGTGTGTGACGGTAAGCTGTGCCTTGCCGGCGATCGCTTCTAGCGAGCGGCGATTAGCGGCCAGAATCTCGCCGCCTAACAGATCGACCGCCACGGTCACAGCGACACCCAAGCTTACCCCCACTAGCGTCAGCCCTGCGCGGGTTGGGTGTTTCAACCAATGGCGTGCTGATAGCCAATGCAACAGCGTGCCGATCACGACACCACCAGACCGTCGCGCAATGTGACGATTCGGTCACAGGCGCGTGCCACCTCTTGATCATGCGTAACGATGAACACGGTGCGGGTTTGTTCGTGAGCAAGCGCGAACAAGAGCTCCAGCACTTGGCTGCCAGTGGCATGGTCCAGATTGCCGGTGGGTTCGTCGGCGAGGATCACTTTCGGATCCATGACCAACGCACGGGCAATCGCCACGCGTTGTCGTTCCCCGCCCGATAACTCCGCGGGTCGATGCCGCATCCGGGCGCCGAGACCGACCTGCTCCAAGAGCGCGCGTGCGCGGGTTTCACCGGCGGCCTTCGGTAATCGAGCCAATCTCGCCGGCAGCATGACGTTCTCCAACGCCGACAGGGTTGGCAACAGGTGGAAGAATTGGAAGATGAACCCCAGATGTTCACGGCGAAAGCGTGTGAGGGTTCGGTCGTCGGCGCGCGACAGCTCACAGCCTAGCACTTGCACCGAGCCACGGGTGGGCAAGTCGAGAGCGCCGCACAGATGTAACAAGGTGCTTTTACCGGAGCCGGAGGGGCCGACAATCGCTGTGGCCTGGCCGGCCTCTAGGTTCAGAGTAACGCCACGCAGCGCCTCCACGCGACCCAGGCCCGCATCATACACCCGGGTTACGTCGGCAAGCTTGATGGAGTCGGTCACGGTGTTACTCCTGCAGGTGTTTGGGCGCCCATCGGCGCAAGCCAGGTGAGGCGATTGTGCAGGCCGGGGGTCATCGTGGGTGAGGGGTTCGGATCTGGCAGGAACAAGGCTTCGAGTCCGTGGCGACCAGCCACAGCCAGACCGCGCTCGGCACCCAAGATGAACAGCCCGGTGGCGTAGGCGTCGGCGAGCATCGCACTCTTGGCGACAACGGTGACGGCGCTTGTGCCTGGGGCCGGATAGCCGGTGCGGGGATCCAGGATGTGGTGGTAACGCACACCTTGGATGACAAAGAAGCGCTCGTAGCTGCCACTGGTGGCGACACCTTCGTCATGAACGTCGAGCGTCGCGAGGAGATGGCGGCCGTTGGGAGCGCGGACGCCCACTCTCCACGGTTCGCCCGCGCGGCTGCCAGCGGCGTAGAGATCGCCACCGGCGACGACCAGGTGGTTGGTAAAACCACGTGCTCGCAGTACCGCGCTTGCGCGATCCACGGCATAGCCCTTAGCGATGCCACCCAAACCGATTTTCATGCCAGGTTTGGCGAGCCGCAACCGTTGCTGCTCTGGATCCTGTTGCAGGTTGTAAAAGCCGATCAACGGTAGGCGCGCCTTGATCGTTGCGGGGTCAGGCACCCTTGGCTCAGTCGCATGGAAGTCCCACAGGCCGTGAAGTGCGGCCCAAGTGATGTCGAAGGAGCCCGCCGTCGCGAGCGACACCTCATGGGCAGCGGTGACGACGGTCCAGAGGTCTGGGCTGGCTTGTTGCCAGTCACCGCCGGAGCGTGCATTCAGCTGCCCGACCTCGCTGTCGGCCACCCACTCCGAAAGTGACGTCGACAACCGGCGCATCTCGGCCTCGGTAGCGTCCAGCGCTTGGGTCAGCCGGGCGGAGGCAGGAGCTGCCACCGTTATGCTCACCTCGGTGGTCATCAGCGGGAAGTTGCGCTGGTGGAGCTCGGTATTGTGTGAGGGGCTGTGGCAGCCCGCGATGGTGATGCAGGTGATGGTTCCAAGAACCCGCGCATAACCGATTGACGGCGACAGCATCCCGCAGGAATCCTTGATAGAGACGTTGTGGTGCTCAAGATCTACAAGGCTTTGCTCAGCCGCACCAGGCGTGGGCGGAGCTTAAAACCGGGTGGAGGCAGTGATGCGCTTTGTATACCTGTTGGGGCTCATGGTTGGCGGCCTGTATCTGCTCAATCCCACCGCGGGCTTATTTGAGCTGATTCCGGACAACTTGCCCGTCATCGGCAACCTCGACGAGGTTGCGGCGATGGCGTTGTTTGCTGGGTGTTGGCGCTCTTTGCAGCGGTTACGCGCCGCAACACGTGTCTCCCCGGGGACGCCGCACAACGATTGACCGGCCCGTTTCTCCGGCGTAGCTGTGTTGCATGGTTGTGACTGAGCTTCGTTGCGTTATGTGTGGCAAAACCTACAAACCGGGCCAGGTGGAGTACACGTGCACGGTCTGCGGTGCCGACGGCATCTTGGATGTGCACTACGACTATGAGCAGGTGCACAAGGTCCTTAATCGCGACACTTTAGCGGCCAACAGTGATCGCACGTTGTGGCGTTATTTGCCGTTGTTGCCGATTCCGCAAGGTGCGCGTCTGCCTCGCCTTACGGTGGGGATGTCGCCCATCTATGACGTGCCGATCTTGGCGACAGAATTTGGAGTCAAGCGCCTCCTGGTTAAGGACGAAGGTCGTGGACCGACCGCGAGCTTTAAAGATCGGGCCTCGGCGATTGGTGCGACTCGGGCGTTGGCGCTCGGCCGCAGCGAGATTGCATGCGCCTCCACGGGCAACGCAGCCACTTCGTTGGCAGGTTTTGCAGCAGACTTGGGTTTGGCTGCCAAGATCTTCGTGCCAGCCAGTGCACCGGAGGCCAAGGTCGCGCAGCTACTTATCTACGGCGCTAAGGTGTTTCTGGTGAAGGGCACCTATGTAGATGCTTGGAACATCTGCCAGGCGGCCGTGGCCGAGTTTGGGTGGTACAACCGCTCCTGTGCCGTCAATCCATATCTCGTCGAGGGCAAGAAGACCGGCGGCCTTGAGATCGCCGAGCAGCTCGCGCGCGAGCTACCCGATGTGGTGTTTGTGCCCGTCGGCGATGGCTGCATCATCAGCGGCATCTGCAAGGGCTTGATTGAAATGAAGGAGTTGGGCGTCACGTCGCGGGTGCCGCGGGTGATAGGCGTCCAGGCCGAGGGTGCGGCGCCGATCGCAGCCGCCTTCAATGCAGGCAAAGACCGTGTGGTCCCGGTGGAGGCCAACACGCTGGCCGATTCGATCTCCGTGGGGACGCCGCGCAACTGGAAGAAGGCGATCCACTACGTGCGCGCCACCGGCGGTAGTTTCGTCACCGTAAGCGACCCAGCTATTTTGGAGATGATTCCGAAGCTGGCGCGCGCGTCGGGGGTGTTTGCCGAACCGACCGGTTGCGTGGCCGCGGCGGGTGTGCGTGAGGCGCGGGCGCGTGGCCTCGTGGCTGCCGGCGACAGCGTGCTCGTGTTGGCCACCGGTAATGGTTTGAAGGATGTGCGCGGGGCGATGCGCGCGGTGACCCTACCCGAGCCGGTCACCCCCGACCTGGCCGCAATCCGCCAAGCGCTTAGTTAGCATTTCAACGCGACGGTGATTCGATGGTCGGGCGTGCGGGTATGGCGTGCGCGCTCGGCCGCTTCAAGGCCAGGCGCACCAGGTAGATCGTCAATCCCAAGGCGACCAAGAGCCACAGCCCGCCCCAAAACAACGTTGGGATGCCGGTCAGGTCGGCCAGCATTTTGGCGTCGGAGCTGATGCCAGGGCGGTCTAGGATATCACTTTTGATGTCGAGCACGGCGTACAGGCAGCTCGTTAATCCAATCGTGCGCAGCACCAAGTCGTTCAGTCGTTCGGGGAGTTTGAGCCCGAGGCCTACCATGGCGGCGGCCGTCACCGTGCCAAAGCCGAAGCCAAAACTCAGAATCGGGCGAACCAACCACAGCGTCACGAACGCCATCAGCAGGCCCAAGGCGATGCTCAACGCGCGGTCCCAACGGGTGCGGGAGGCGACGAGCAAGATCAGCGCACCCCACAGGAGGCTGCCCAGATAGCCGGCTGTAAGAATCACGAAGCGACTGCCGCCACGGGTGTAGGCGAGACCGCCTTCTTGAGCTACGACCTCGATATGTTCCACGTCGCCGCCCGTGAGGAGCGCGGCCAATGCGTGGCTTATCTCGTGGAAGAAGACCACCAGGATCTTGAGTGGATAGATCACGGGCGTGTCCCACAACACCACCACGCCAAACGCGATTATGCCCAGGAGCACCGGACCCTCCAGAAAACCTCGGGACGGTGTTTCGGGGGTTGGCGGAGCGGCAGGAGTCGCGGCAGCAATGTCCATGCCTTGTTGATACAGAAGGGTTCCGAACATGGGAAGCGGCCTTTGTGGTTTTGGCTCGGGCGCGGTAGGGAAGGCCCACGAACGGGAGTCGATATGGCCAACGACGAACAAAGCAGCATTCGCTTCGAACTTCAGGGGGCTGCACTGCAGGGCGAGGTGCCGGTGTTTCTGGCAAGCTGGCCGCGCCCAGATGTTTCGTGGGGCACCGATTCACACAAAGCGATCGATGTGTCCGACCTGGCTCATTGGAACGCATCCTTTGCACGCGACCTCTTTGAGTTCTACGTGACGGCGCAGCGCTATGACGCAAGCGACGTGCGCTACGTGACCGACAACAATCACCTCCTGGTCAAGGGTGCGGGGGGCTACAAGGATCATCTGTTGCCGTTTCGCGCTCACAGCCTCGTGGCGTTGGCCGACGTTGTATGGGTGTTGGGTCCAGATGGCTCTGTGGCAAATCTCAAGAGCGGCAGGCTCCAAAAGCTGTCTTTTGCCCTCGATCCGACGTGGGGCGTACTGACAGCAGCCGCAAACGTTGCGGGGCAGATCGTGGCCGTGAGCGCCCACGGGCAGATCTTGACGCTCAAGAAGACTGGGCGAAAGCTTGGGTGGGAATCGCAGGGGCAGGTGGAAGGTGCCCTCGGGGTGGTCCAAGGGCTTTCCGACTCCCAGTGGGTGGTGGGCGGCGAGCGCGGACTGTTTTTCCATGACGATGGCCGGTGGCTGCAGATCTTGCGTGGCTCGCGCGGCAGCGTCACCTGCCTGAGCGTGGCCCCAGATGGAGAGATTTTGGCCGGCACCTCCAACGGTGAGCTGTGGGCGGGGAGCACCTCGGGCATGAAGCGGGTCCCGGTGGACACCGGCGACAAAAGTGCTGTTGGCGGCCTGACGCGATTTGGTGGTGCCTTGTTTGTGGCGCAACAGCGTTTGCTGCGACTCACCAAGAAAGGCTTCGAGCCGGTGACCCTCTCTGGGTTTGTGCCGCGCTTGAGTTGCGAAGCCGTACCTCGGCTTTTGATGGTTGAGGGCGCGTTGTGGGTGGTGGGGCCATTCTCGGCGTGGCGCTCAACCGATGGTCTTGAGTTTTTGCCTCATCGTTGGCGGTAGCTTGTTTGGATCTTTCGCGGAGCTTGACAGCAACGCCTGGCTCAGTTCGATTGTGCCGTCTAAGGGTTAACTTAAGAAAGGTGGGAACATGCCTCTCATCCCCATGCGCGTACTTTTGGATCATGCCGCCCTGAACAACTACGGCGTCGCCGCGTTGAACGTTAACAACATGGAGCAGATCCAGGCCATTATGATGGCCGCCGAAGAGACCGAGTCGCCGGTGATCATTCAGGCGTCGCGCGGCGCCCGCCAGTACACCAACGACAATTACCTACGCCATTTGATGCTCGCGGCGTCTGAGTTGTATCCGCACATCCCGATCGCCATGCATCAAGACCACGGCAACAGCCCGACCACCTGTTTCTCAGCTATTCAAAATGGCTTTACGTCGGTGATGATGGATGGTTCGCTGATGGACGACGCGAAGACGCCCTCCACCTACGAGTTCAACGTCAAGGTGACCAGGCAAGTGGTGGATGTTGCGCATGCGTTCGGCGTCACCGTCGAAGGCGAAATTGGTACGCTGGGTGGCGTCGAGGATGGTCACGGCGCCAACTTGTCGGAGGCTGATTTGAAGAATCACCTCACCGACCCGGTGCAGGCTGAAAAGTTCGTCCATGACACAGGCGTAGATGCCTTGGCGGTGGCCATTGGTACGAGCCACGGCGCCTACAAGTTTTCTAAGAAGCCCACCGGCGATGTGTTGGTGATGAACGTGATCGAAGAGATCCACAAGCGTCTGCCGAACACCCACTTGGTCATGCA
>JAKLEG010000172.1 GCA_022703175.1 Myxococcota bacterium
CGGCCGCATCATCGAAATCTACGGACCTGAATCCAGCGGCAAAACCACGTTGGCGCTGCACATAGCCGCTGAGGCCCAAAAATTGGGAGGCATCGCCGCCTTTGTCGATGCCGAACACGCTCTTGACGTCAACTACGCCCGCAAGCTCGGGGTCAAAACCGACGACTTGCTCATTTCGCAGCCCGATACCGGCGAGCAAGCACTTGAAATCGCCGAAATGTTGGTGCGCTCCAACGCCATCGACGTCCTGGTCATCGACTCGGTGGCAGCGCTGGTGCCGCGCGCCGAAATCGAAGGCGAAATGGGCGATCAGCACATGGGTCTACAAGCGCGCCTGATGAGCCAAGCGTTGCGAAAACTCACCGGCGTCATCTCCAAAAGCAACACCTGCGTCATCTTCATCAACCAAATCCGCATGAAAATTGGCGTGATGTTTGGCAACCCCGAAACCACCACCGGCGGCAATGCCCTCAAGTTCTACGCCTCGGTGCGCATGGATATCCGCCGCACCGGCGCTATTAAAGATGGCGAGAAGGTCATCGGCAACCGCACCCGCGTGAAGGTGGTTAAAAACAAGATGGCGCCGCCGTTCAAGGAGCACGAGTTCGACCTCCTGTACGGCGAAGGCATCTCCCGAGCCGGCGATTTGCTTGATCTTTCAGCTGATTTGGGGATTGTCGACAAATCGGGCGCGTGGTTCGCCTACCAAGGCGAGCGCATCGGCCAAGGCCGCGAGCAGGCCAAAGAGTTCCTGCGCCAAAACCCGCAAATGATGAACGACATCGAAGAGCGGGTACGCCTGCACTTCGGCCTCATCCCACAAACGGGTAACACCGGCGGCGCCAACGCGGCGGTTGCTGGCAGCGACACCGACAAGGCCAAGGCCGATGACGATCACGAGGGTGGCGGCAATGGTGCCAGCAAGAAGAAGGCCAAGGGCGCCCACGCGCAGGCCTCGTAAGTTTTCGTGAAGAGATAACCTCGCCGCTGCTTCTGTCATTGCCGCGGAGACGGAGCGCCACTTGGATGGGTTACTGCCAACTCCAAGCCGTGGAGTTCCGTCTTCGCGGGAATGACGACGCCCAAACGAATCGGCCGCTTTAGGAAACCACGACAGCGGCCCGCAACCCACGCTCGCCGCCACTAAGGCGCTTGTCGTGGCCAAACCGGTGCCGGTGTTTGTACGACAACCTTAAGCCGAGCCCGAGCGTTTGCCGTCCAACACCTCACGCACCCGGCGCAACAGCGCGTCGGGGGTCAATGGCTTCGCCACGAATTCAATGCCCTCCTCCAGAACACCTCTTTTATGAATGATTTCAGCGGTGTAGCCGCTCATAAAGAGCGCCTTCACGGTCGGGTTGAGAGTACGGGCGGCATCGTAAACCTCGCGGCCGGTTTGTTTGGGCATGACCACGTCCAGCAGCAACAGATCGATCTCAGCAGCGTGACGCAAACAGGTGGTGATGGCCACGTCCCCATCGGCGGCCAAGAGCACCTTGTAGCCATTCTGGGTGAGCACTTTGTTCACCAGGCCCCGAACCTCGTCGTTGTCCTCGGCCACGAGGATGGTTTCGGTGCCACGTTGCAATGGCTCAGGCGCGGCATTGACGCTCACCTGCGCTTGGCTTTCGGCGAGCAACGGGAGGTAGACTTTGAAGGTCGTACCTTTACCGGGCTCGCTGTAGACGCTGATGTCGCCGTTGTGCTGTTTGACGATGCCATAGACAATTGACAATCCCAGCCCCGTGCCTCGCCCAACTTCCTTGGTGGTAAAAAACGGCTCGAAGATGTGGGTGCGGGTTTCGGCATCCATCCCCACACCCGTGTCTGAAACAGCCAACACCGCATAGGCCCCGGGTTGCGTCGCCTCGTGTTTGACCAACAACGGATCGATCAACGTGGTGGTATCGGTTTCGACCACAATCGCGCCTCGCTCAGGCATCGCATCGCGGGCGTTGGTCACCAGGTTTAATAAGATCTGTTCAATTTGGCCGCGATCCACAAGCACTGAGAGCGGCTTATGGTGAAGCCTCACGGTGAGATCCACGTCTTCACCAATCACGCGCAGCAAAAGCTTGGCCATCCCTTCCACGATGGCGTTCAAATCTACCGGCGCGAGGCTGATCATCTGCTTGCGACTAAACGCCAAGAGACTACGAGTGAGTTGGGCTGCCTTGGCGGCCGAACTCAAGATTGGCTCGACACACGAGCTGAGCTCCTCGTTCCCCTGAACCTGCATCTGCAGCAGGTTGCCGTAGCCAATAATCGCTGTAAGAATGTTGTTAAAGTCGTGCGCTACACCCCCCGCCAATGTGCCAATCGCCTCCATCTTTTGCGCTTGGCGAAGCTGTAGTTCGAGGTGCCGCCGCTCGGTGACATCCTCCGCAACACCGTCCAACCACAACAGGCGATGTTCTGCGTCAAAGTTGGCCGTGGCACTCCAAACCACCCAAATCTGCCGACCATCGTGGGTGCGCATGGCCAGCTCGCGATTGCGAACGACGCCCTGGCGAGCCGCGTCCTCTAAGATCCGTCGCCACGCCTCGGGCTCACAACACAACTCGGTCACCCGCCGCTGACAAAAGGTGTCGAGCGAGGCATGCCCGAACAGACGCAGCACGGCCGGGTTGGCTTGCAAAAATCGCCCCTCAGGCGGCGTGGTATTCCCCGTGACGCGAAAGACCCCCACGCTCAGGTTATCCACCAACGTGTGATACTTCTGCTCACTGGCACCGAGCGCCAATTCGGCGCGCTTACGTCGCGCAATCGCCGCCAAAAGCACCACCACCAACACCGACAGCGACGCCGACACCGATAGCCCCACCCACACCAGACGTTTATTCACCGCGTAGAATGACACCGGCTCATTGACAATAAGGCTGCCGGCCGGAAGGTTTTCGTGCTCAATACCAAAGCGCCGCAACTGGTCATCATCGAACATCGGCCGGTTGGGGCTCGTCATGCTCACAGGGATCGACTCAGGCGCCTCGCCTTCCAAGATACGACCGGCATACTCGCCGGCTCGAAAACCCTGGGAGTAGCCGCTGGTGAGCACCCCACCGACAATGCCAAAACCCAAGTTGAAGTCCCACAAGCCGTACACGGGGACCTTGCTGTTGGCGGCGATGAGGCTGGTACTCTCGCTCGACTCGTAGAAGCGTCCGGTTTTGTCTTGCTGAAAGACCGTGGTCAGAACCAAGCTATGAGCGCCGAGCCCACGGACAGCGTCCAGCACCTCTGACATACTAGCATCTTCGATCAGCCTGATCGTCACGCGATCGGCAAACCGCGGGAGCAGAGCCACCAACATCTCGCGCACCCGCTTGCCAGTGGTGGTGGCATCAAAGATGACCGAGATCTCACGCGTTCCGGGGTGCAACTTCAGCATCAGGTCGAGCGTGGCTTCTAAGTCAGCGTCTTCGTTGACACCCGTCATGTGGGTGCGCCCGACCAGGTCTGTGGGTCGCAACCAATTGACACCGCAAAACACCACCGGGATGTGACCAAAGACATCGCCGTAGGGAGAGCGCAGGAAATTAAACGCATCATTGTCGGCGGCCACGATGACGTCGAAGTTCACCAAGTGAAACTTGCGTTCATAGACCTCGGCCAACAGCTCAAAATAGGAGGTATCGAAGGCCCATTTGGCGCCCATGTACTCGATGTACAGTCGACGCGGATGGCTACTTTGGCTCGCCAGCCCATCGGTAATTCCGCGCGTCTCGTCGTCGGTCCATTTGTAGCCCTGGTGGTAGGACTGCAAAATCAGGACTTCGCGATGCGGCGCCGCGGCTGCCAAGATTGGCGCCTGGAGACACACCGAGATCCCTAGCCACAGGTACTGCCATCCATGTCGAGCCATGGCTCCCCCAGCTCAGCCCGAAAACTATCTCAACTACTCGTGAATCTAATCATTCGTTGGAATCGATGGAACCCCAGAATCGGCCCGGCGCTCGATATCACCGAGTGGCACCCCGCCAAGCGATCGCGCTACGATGCTTTAATGCAAACGCCGCTGGATGTGACTCCCGAAAGCTTGCACGCCTGTCTCATACGCCAACGCCGTGCCGCTGAGGCCTGTGTGCTTCCGAGTGCTGCACTTAGGCGCGCTTGGCTCAAAGGCTTGGAGCTGTTGCTGCTTAAACATGGCGCCGAGTTAGCGGCGGCCATCGACAACGATTTTGGCGGCCGTCCCATAGCCGAAACCGAGCTGTTGGAGTTGTTCCCCAGCTTGTCGATTGTGCGCCATGCCCAGCGTCACGTGAGTCGTTGGATGAAACCCGAGCGACGCGCTACCTCCTGGTGGTACTGGCTCGGCCACAACCAGGTGCGCTACCAACCGCTCGGCGTGGTGGGCGTGATCGTGCCCTGGAACTATCCGATTTTTCTTGGGATTGGGCCCATCGCCTCCGCCTTTGCGGCGGGCAACCGAGTGCTTGTGAAGTTCTCGGAGTTCACCCCGACGCTGGGTGAGGTGTTTGCCAAGCGTGTCACCGAACATTTTTCGCCAGAGGTGCTGGGGGTGGTCAATGGCGGCGTGGAGGTCGCCCAGACGTTTGCCAAGCTACCATTCGACCACCTGGTGTTCACCGGCTCCACCGCGGTGGGTAAACAGGTGATGCTGGCCGCTGCCCAGAACCTCACGCCTTTGACCCTAGAGTTGGGCGGCAAATCTCCGGCGCTGATCACGCCTGGGTTCGACCTAACGGTGGCGGCCAGGCGCATTGCCTGGGGCAAGCTCGTCAATGCCGGGCAAACCTGCGTGGCACCCGACTACGTCTTGTTACCCCGCGGCCAAGAAATAGCCTTTGCCCAAGCGCTACGAGCTGCAGCCACACATGCCTACCGCGACGCGTCCTCGCGAGACTACACCAGTATTGTGCACGATCGAGCCCGAGCCCGCCTGCAGGCGTTGCTCAACGACGCCGAAGCACACGGCGCACGCCTCGAACCGTTGTTACCCCCAGGCTCCCAAGGTGGTGGCCGTATGGTGCCTTACGCGGTCCTGAACACCAACGACGCTATGCGGCTGATGCAAGAAGAGATCTTTGGCCCCATTTTGCCGCTGGTCCCCTACGATACGTTGCCGCAGGCGGTGACGTACATTCGTAGCCGCGACAAGCCGCTCGCGCTGTATCTCTTCGATCACAACCGCACACGCTGCGACGAGCTCCTCGATGCCACGCACTCCGGAGGCGTCACGCTCAATGACTGCGTGTTACACCTAGCCCAAGACGACCTTCCCTTTGGCGGGATTGGTCCGTCTGGCATGGGCCACTATCACGGACGCGATGGCTTCTTGCGCTTGTCCCACGCACGCGCCGTGCATCGGCGGGGCGCCATCAATGGCTTACCGTTGTTTCACCCGCCGTATGGCAAGCGTTTCGCGACGTGGATTCTCGAACGACTGATGTTACGACGCAGCTAAAATCTAGCGGTGCCCTTTTTACCAGCCAACAGCGGCGGAGAATACCCGATCAAGCCCAAGGAGTTGGCTAACCATGGGAACCGCCGCCGATCTCGTCTTCGACATGCCGTTGAGCGTTCAGAGCTGTCCAGGCTGCTCGCGAAACACCTATGTGCGACTGTTCGACAGCAAGGACAACCTGTCCAACGAAGTCTTTGAGATCGTCACGTGCCAAAGCTGTGGCTTGAGCTACACATGGCAGCCGCCCATGCCATCACAGTTGGCCAACTACTATCCAGCCGGCCATCAACAAGCCAAACCGGCCGCCTATGAGATAGCCGACGTTGGCCCCAGGGTAGCCACATTGTGCCGACTGGCAGGTAACAAGCCGGCACGAATTTTGGACGTGGGGTGCGGCAAAGGGTTGGTCCTGGCGGAACTTGCGAAGCTCGGCTGGACCGTCCAGGGTACCGAGCTGGATGCCGTGTCCGCCTCTGTCGCCCTCTCGCTCGGCGTGACGGTCGCGACCCAGGCTCTAGAATGCTGCCGATTCGAGCCGCAGTCTTTTGATATGATTACGTTTTTCCATTCCCTAGAGCATCTACCGAACCCGATTTTAGTCTTGCGCGCGGCCCAGCGTTTGCTCAAACCCAACGGCCTTCTGGTCATTGAGGTTCCCAACTTCGCGAGCCCCTACGCCCGCATGTTCAAAGGTGACTGGTTCCACCTTGATGTACCTAGACACCTATCCCACTTCGACCCAGGCTCGTTGAGACATCTTTTAAGCCTGAGTGGTCTCGATGTCAGCGTCTGTTCAACCACCAATGCGATGTATGACGCCTATGGGGCCTTGCAGAGCCTGTTGAACTGGGTTGGGTGCCGCAAAAATCTGCTCAACGACTTCAACACCCTGCAAGTCACGTGGCGCGACCTGCGCAACGGCGCCAAACCTTGGCGAGACGCCGCGAGTCTAGCTCTAAGCCTCGGTGCTCTCGCCACTCTGCCGTTGTTCTGGATTGCGGCTCAAGCGCTACGCGCTATCGGCAAGGGCGGAACGCTGTTGATGGTGGCGAACCGACATCAACAGCCGGCGCGGCTCGCCACGCTACCTAGCGATCTGCACAGCGCATAACCACCTCAACAGAGTTCGAGCCACTTTCGTTCCAAGCGACGCAAACCCGCTCATTGGACACCGCAAGGCTGGGCGCAACAGACGCACCTGTGCTGTTCGAAATGCCTGCGCCGGTCGCCGAACCCGACCCAAGCTCGACCCATTGCGCGCCGTCGAATCGCCTCACGTAGATCTCGGTGTTGCCGGCACTCTGTTCTTCCCAAGCTATCATCAGATCACCGGTGGGGGCGGCTGCAAGCGTCGGGAAGGTTGAGGCGCCCTGGGTGTGGCTGATGCCACCGCCTGACGCCGACCCTGCACCTAGCTCCACCCATGCGAACCCATCGAACTGCTTCGCAAAAATCTCGGTGTTGCCCGAACTCGGGGCATGCCAGGCAACAACAGGATGATTCCTGGAATCGATTGCTAGGGTTGGTTTTGCCAAAGGCGATGACTCGCCGATACCTGTACCCGCGGCAGACGCTACCCCCAGCTCCACCCAGGCTGAACCATCAAAGCGTTTGACATAGATCGCGTCACGATCAGCATTGCTGTCATGCCACGCAACCACGGCCGTGCCATTGGCATCGAGGGCGAGTGCCTGACAAGCAGCCTGACCGGTGCCGTCAATAGGGCCGCTGGAAACAGCACCAACACCTACATCGCTCCACATGACACCATCGAAGCGCTTTGCGAAGAGCTGGTTGCCACCGCCATCATCATGTTGCCATGCCATCACGACCTCACCCGCACTGCCGATGGCGAGAGACGGGCAAGTCCCCACCTCGGCGCTCGCACCTGCACCTGACGCAGAACCTGCGCCGACCTCTATCCAAGCTGTGCCATCGAATCGTTTGACGTAGACGCCCTGCCAGGTCGTCCAGGCGATCATTGGCAGGCCGTTCACATCCGCCGCCAACGCCACATTTGTCGTGGTGGGACCGCCCTCTCCCGCTACGACCACGACACCTGTACCCGAAGGGAGGCCGACCCACTGTTGGCCATCCCAAGAACGGAGATCCAGCTCCCATGCGTGGGTTTCGAGAAAGTAGTCCGTCCATGCCACCGTGGGCATACCTGAAGCCGACAGGTTAAGGACCGGGGCGTAGGATGCCGCCGCGGTGCCACTAACACCGCCTTTGGCAGTCACCTCCGAGTTGGTGTCCAGCCACACGCCTCCTTGCAAGCGCCGGAGGTAGATTTCCGACGCACCAAGCGCCGTGTCCGACCAAGCCACAACAGGTTGGCCACTTGGGCCGATGGTCAACGAAGGATCCGCAGAGACACCAGCGTTTGCGCTGATGCCGTGCTCGCTGGCTGAGCCTACGCCGTGCTCAACCCAACTCGTGCCATCGAACCGCTTGAGAAAAATCTCTTGCTCACCAAGCGTTGTGCTTGAGCTCCATGCGACCATGAGCTCCTCGCCCAAGGCGGCTAGGCTCGGGTAGTCTGCAGAAGCACTGCCTGGTGTGCTGATGCCTGCACCCGTGGCCGAGCCAACGCCCATCTCCACCCAAGCAAGGCCATCAAACTGCTTCACATACACCTGGCGAGGTAGCCCCAGCGCCGAATCGCTGTACGCCAAAACTGGGCTACCCGCCGCTGTCACCACGAGGGTCGGGCGCGTCGAATCGGTGCTTGTCCCGCTCACGCCAAATTCGCTCGCGGCGCCACTCCCGAGCGGCTGCCAAACATCCCCGTCGAACTGCTTGATGTAAATATGGTTCGACGCCGAGTATGAAAAGTCGTCCCACGCCACGATAGGATGATTGGCACCGTTGATAGCAACTGCAGGACGGTTGGCACCGCCCGTGGAACTGATGCCCCCCCCAGATGCCGAGCCTGTGCCCACCTCTCCCCACACCATGCCATCAAAACGTTTGATGTAGATCTCGGCGCCTTCGGACCATGCAACCACCGGACGTCCAAGCGCGTCTACGACCAACGCTGGCCGTGCATACGGAAACAAACCAGGGGTGCCGACAATACCACCGCCCGAAAGCGAGCCTGAGCCGACCAAGATCCATGCGGCGCCGTCAAAACGCATGACATAGATGGAACCGACGGTGTCACTGTCGTCCTGCCATGCAACATACATGTCACCCGCCGAACTCAGCGCAAGGGTTGGCGAGTGCGAGCTTCCTGAGTTGTTAGTAATTCCCCCCCAGTGCCAGAACCCACGCCAACCTCACTCCAACCCCCACCGTTGAACCGCCTGACGTAGATCTCGGCAGCGCCAGAGCTGGTATCGGCCCAGGCAACGGTGAGCTCGTTGAGGTTGTCCACAACAGCCGCCGGCTCCTCTGACCAACCAGAATTGCCGCTGATACCGCCGCCCCAGCTCGACCCGCCTTGACGCACCAACCACGATCCCAGCGCCGAGTCGCCTAGGGAATACCAGATTTCTCCGGTGCAAGCGGCCCCACAGGGCGGCTCCGGGTCTTTTGGGCAATCAGGCCAACACCACGAGAGCTCCTGGTCGGAAGGTGTCAAGCTCGTGCGACTGCAGCCGACACCCACGACAAGCATCGCCAAACCGTACCTTGACCAAGCGCGCAGCTCTTTCACTCGCGGCCCTCAACGAGTCCCGAGTGCTCACCATTGGGGAACCTACGTCGATAAGTCCGAATGGCATCGTCGAGACCGCCAAGCTTGCCACGTCGCAGACACTCGATGCGCCGGTAGAGCGCCTCCTCGGCGCGGCTCACATGCGCGCCTTGCTGCAAATACTCATTGTAAAGATCGGCCGCTTGTCGCCACTGCTGTTGCACCCGAGCCAACGTCGCAAGCAGCAAGATGGCATCGGGCCTACGTGTCGAACCAACGTCGCTGCGCCGGTACGCCTCCAAGCACACCTGGGCATCACCGAGCGCATGGGAATCAATGAGTAACTCGCACCTGCGAAACATCACCTCCGCAACGAAACGCCCCTGAGGATAAACGCGAAGGTAGCGCTCTACCTCGCGGGCGGCATCTGTGCCTTTGCCTAGTTCTGTCAGGAGCTTGATCGACTCGACACAGGCCACCTCGGCGACCCGCGAATGGGGAAATCGCTCGCTCACCGATTGGTAAAACTGTAGTGCGGCCCGCTTGTCCTTTCGAGCCAGACGACACTCCGCCTGGAGCATTTGCATGCGGGCCTCGCCATCATCTTCCAGCTCGTGCGACTGAACCCGACTGGCGATGCGCCCAACCTCCTGACAATCTCGGCGTTCTACGGCAGCCCGAGCCTGTTGCCACACGTCCGGCTCACGACGCTCCCCCGACGACCGCAGCGAAGATTTTTGTGAAGGTTGGAGGTCCGACGTAGGCAGGAGTGTCAAATGAAGCGCCGTGTCTTGGCCAACGGCTACGTCGACGGTTTGCGTGAGCGCGACATATCCCGCAGCGTGAACAGAAATCACGTGCGCGCCCGTTGCAAGGCGCGCACTCACGGGCGTTTGTCCCGCCGCTTGGCCATCGATCATCACCTGCGCCACGGGCTCCGTGTGGATTTGCACCGTACCCTCTGGCCTCGATCCGACACCGCCACTCGACCACCACGGCCCATCAAAACCAGACGCCATCGGTAGGCGTGGGACATTCGGATTGAGGGTCGAGCCCGCATGCAACCGCACGCTCTTCCGGAAAAGGCCGGCGGGCTGACTCACCTCGACCTCGCCGCTCTCCACCTGAACATTAACCAGGACACCCTTGTTGGCCTGAACCGCAAAGCGCGTGCCATGCACAATGACCCATGTATCCCCTGACACAATCGTGAAAGTGCGACCCTTGGGCTGGGGCTGAACTGAGACCCAAACAATACCTTCTGAGAGTGTTGGAGGAGCCTGTTGGGCAAGCTGCAAGGCGACCGGGCCCACGGCCAAAAGCCTGACATCGGTGCCCAACTGGATATGCGCACGCTTGCCGTCGGCCAGTTGCAACCCATCGATACGATTCAGGTTCAGCTGCCCAAGCGTTGCGCTGGCGAGATCACCACTCACCATCGCCAGCT
>JAKLEG010000173.1 GCA_022703175.1 Myxococcota bacterium
CCCATGGCACTGATGCTTTTGGAACGGCATGCCACCGTGACGATCTGTCACTCCCGGACTGTGGATCTGCCTGGCGAGGTTGGCCGCGCCGATCTGGTGGTGGTGGCTGTGGGGCAACCTGGGATGATCAAAGGCGAGTGGTTGGCCAAAGGTGCGGTGGTTGTAGATGTTGGCACCAATCGGGGCGCTGACGGCAAGCTCTGCGGCGACGTGGATTTTGCCGGGGCGGCGGCTCGTGCTTCCTACATTACGCCGGTGCCCGGCGGAGTCGGCCCTCTGACCGTCGCGATGCTTCTAACCAACGCTGTGCAACTTGCAGAGTGCGGGGCAGCTTGACGCCCCCCAGTCAATTGGTTAGATCAATACTGGTTTAAAATAGTCCGGTTTCGGAGGCGCCCGCCGTGGGTGAGCGCTCTGAGGCGGAGCCAGCGCCGGCAATAGGAGTGTCTATGGTTACGACGACGCGGGTGGGGCAGCGGATTGCAACAACGCCGAACGTTGTGGCGCACGATCCGGTCGCCGGCAGTCGAATGACAGCCGCGGCGACCTCCGTGACGGCCGCTTCTGCGCTGCAAGACACCCTTGAGCTTGGTCGCGCGAATATTCAGGAGACGTTAACTAACCAAACACGCTCGCGCGGTATGCCTGGGTATCTCAAGGCACTCGGCGGACTGGCGGGGGTGCTGCGAACACTTTCGGAGCAACCAGGCGCACATTGGTTGGACGCAGGGGGTGGCGCCGGCGCGGCTGTATTTGGGTTCATGGAATACGGCGTGAACTCGTTTACCGCGCCTGAGTATCGCAACGGTAGCGTGATAGAGCCGCCCAAACTGCCGCCCAAACAGCTTTCTGCGACGCTCTTGGACTTGGATTGTCCGACGCGTCCCAGCGGGCGGATCGCGGTACTCACAGGCAGGTTCGTCGAGCAAATCCCCGACACGGAGATGCCGAAAAGCAACCTGATTACGGACGTCGAGGGACCCTTCTCCTACTCCGCTCGGCCTGACCTGGTGCTGCAGCGCTACGTCAACGCGCTCACAGACGATGGTGTGTTGCTGCTCGGTTTGGGCAGTACGGTGAATCTGACGATGCCGGGACGTGACAGCCGAGTGATCGGGGCTGACGGCGTGGTGCGTACCTACGTGGAATGGTTGCAGAGCATTCCCGGTTTGGAAGTAACGCCTCATACCGTTTCTTCCCCTGACCCTGAGGACCATTGGGAGACGCTGAGCGTCGAGATTCGGCGTCGCCCAGGGGCCAAGGTTGAGATTCCGGCCCTCACCACTGTCGCCTTCGAGGGCGGTGGTCCACCCCGCGCCACGCTTCGGGAGGCTGCGGGGGACCTGTCCACGAACCCGGCAGCGCAAGCGACCACGCAGCAAGAGTCACAACAGGCGCTGGCCTCAGCGGCGCGCGCGCTTTCTACAGAGCAGTTTCTTGACCAATTCCGGGATGGCGGTTTGGACAACCCAGTCGCTTTGGCACTGGCGCGCCATCCAGGCGCCTGGCGGCATGCTGGCCAACTTGGCGAGTCGGTTTTGGCGGACCTGCGGGCTGGCAAAATCAGTGGCTCCGAGAAGTTCCCGTTGGGATCTCGCCTGACAGGTCTGGTTGCGGCGGGGATCGATTCTGTGGACGTTGCCACGCTCGACTCTCCGGCTGCGGTGAAGGGCTGTCAGAACCTGGCAGTGATCACGGATCAAGGTCTGTTCGCCGCGAGTCCTGAGCCCAGTGCGCTTTTGCGCAGCTATCTGGATGCTCTAAGCGACAAAGGTGAGTTGCTGTTGGCCTTTGGGGCACACGGGACGGGCGTGGCACGGCGGTCGCGAGTGCTAACGCGCAAGGGCAAGGATCTTGGGTTGGCCGATTGGCTGGCAACGATTCCGGGGCTTCAGGTCGAACTACACACGCAGCGGGGTGCCTCGTACGCTGAGGACCGTACCTACGCGCGCATTCGTATCAAAGACCGAGCCGCCATTTCGATCCGGACGCTAGAGCCCCTCGGGGCGGTGCCGGTTGAGCGTGGACCCCATCCGATTCTGTTTCGCGAGGACCTTTCCGAGCCGGCTCCTCAACCGACCTTTGGCGATACGATGAACGGCCTCGCGTTGCGAGCCTGGAAGGCGCTTTGGTAGGCGCCAGTGCCGCTTTGGTTGGTGAGGCTAGAGGCTTGCGGCTCAGCTGACGTGCGGACGCCTGCTTTCCCGCGAATTTCGGCCTAAGCCGGGTAAGTGGCCACGCCGACCCACACAAGTGAGTGTTGTTGCGCTTGACGCCCGAAGACTTGGGCGTGCCGCGGGCACGCGCATAGCGGTGCGGGTTAAGTGGGCTAACGCGGCCTACTTGACGGGGCTACGTGGGCGGCTCAAATAGGGAGTGGGCCCAAACGGGCAAGCATCAAAAAGAGGGGATATGGCGATGACGCAGGCCGCACGAAGGCGTGTTTGGGTGCTGTTCGGTGTCGTGGTTGGACTCATGGCATGCAGCCCGACGCTCATCTACCCAGAGGCCGCCGTGATCGATTGCGCCACGCGCGCCGATTGTCCCGAGGGCATGATCTGCAATCCAAACTCGCATCGCTGCATGACGTCCGAAAATCCTGATACCCAGATCCCGGCGTTGTTGCCGCCAACCACGGTGACGCCAGCTGTGGCCAGCTTGGGCAGCGAGGTGGTCGTGACGTTCACGGTTAGCGAGACGTTGCCGGTGCCCCCCACGGTCACCTTTTTTGTGGCCGGGCAGGCTCACGAACTTACTTACACCTCCGACACAGGCGGGTCGCAGCCGACCTTCACGTTTGGTTACCAACCACGAGGGGATGAACTTCAGGGCCAACCGCTGCCGCTGCGGATCGACATGGCCGACGCTTTTGAAAATCGTTTTGCGGGGGAGCTACTTGCGAGCGTCAGCTTTGACTTTGTGTCACCGCTGGTGACCGAGCCGACGCTGCGACTGACGCCGCCCGCGGGGAGTCCGCTATTCGCTGCGGATGCCTTGATGGCGCAAGACCTCATTTCGGATCTTCACCACGCCACGATCGGTACGGACTTGAGGGTGCTGTTTTCGTTGAGTGAGGAAGTGGCTGAGACGTCAGTGTTGGTGCGCCTAAGCCACGGTAGCGATCACTACCCGATGACGTTGCGCGGCCGGGTTGGCAACGCCTTTGTCATGGGGGCGGTGGTAACGGCGGCGATCTCCGACGCTGAGTACGACCTAGAAATTGCCGCCACCGATGCGGCCGGTAATATTGGTACGGATATACACGTGGCGGCGGTAACCGTGGACACCACGCCTCCCGTCGCGCCGAATGTCGCTGTACCGGGCCTGGTAAGCTATGAACGCACACCCTACGGGAGTCAGGCCACAGCAGGCACGCGTCAATTTCAAGTTGTAGGGGGGGCCGACAGCGTTGAGGCGGCGGCGTTCGTGTTGGCGCTGGGGGGAGTGAGCGCGAATTCTCCCGTGATCGGGGCAACTCAAGCCAGCGTTACGGGAGACTTTAATTTGTCGTTGCCACCACTCGATCGGAAGACGGTGAGCTTGTTGGCCGTGGATGCTGCGGGAAATGCCGCGACGCCTGCGGGGGTTCGAGATGTCCGTTGGGTTGGCACATTGGGAAAAAAGATTGTCGGCAGCTCACTGGAGAACCCCAATCGTTTCCTTGTGACACCGCGCTTGCTTGCCACCTGGGCTCAACCTGGGGCCGCCGAGGTTGATGCTTCGGCAGGCATTGACCGCGTCGAGTGTGACGGCGGTTGTCCTGCGGATGCTGCGGTCACGACGGTGGGCTTGGGAAGTTGGCGCCCTGCCTCGACCTTGGGGGATGGCTACGCGTTTCGCCCCAAGGCCGGCATGGCGGTGACGTACGATCCAAACACCGGAGCCATCTTGGCCTTTGGCGGTACCGACGCCGATGCGCCCTACGATTATTATGATGTGACCTGGGCCTACGACGGCACTACGTGGCATCAGGTAGATCCACCCCTCACCGGCACGCCGCCAGCGTCGCGGCCGACCCCACGTGTAGGGGCCGCAATGGTGTACGACGAGAACCTGCATCGGGTGATCCTGTTTGGCGGTGCGTACCTAACTGGCGGCGCGGCCTGTGCGGGTGCTAGCAGCTTCACCTGCAACGACCTATGGAGTTGGGATGGCCAGCAGTGGTCCCCGCTTACCGCCACCGGGACACCGCCCACGCATCGCGCCTATGCCGGTATTGTGTTCGACCGCAGTCGCCAACGCACGGTGCTTCACGGCGGCCGGATGCTTCTCACCTACCGGGCGGATACCGTCGAACTCAACTGCGCCACCACCCCCTGTCAGTGGAGTGTCGCCTACACAAGTGGGAATCCCACACCGGCGCGTGCGATGCAGGCCTTGGCCTACGATGAAAACAATAGTCAAATCGCCATGTTTGGTGGTGTTGGGGAGGCTCCCCCATGTTACGACGCCGCCTGCGGCGATCTGTGGCAGCGTCGTGGCACCATCTGGACCCAGGTTGCGAGCAACACCAACCTATATCGCCGCGGTCATGCCTTGGTCTTCGACGCGGCGCGCGGTGAGCTGGTGGCCTTCGGTGTAGATCCATTGTTTGGCAGCCAACAAGTGGCCGATACCTGCGGCCGGCCGTGGCGGTTCGATTGGACGTCGGCAACCTTTGACTGCCCTGCCAGCGTCGCCGCGTTCGGCACTCGTGACGTGGCTGAGCGGCCCTATTCCTACAGCGTCTATCTCCCGCGCGAACAGCACATGGTGGTCTTTGGTGCACAGCAGGACGGCTTCTTACACACCTGGGACGGGGGCGCACGCGCGCGGCCTGCGCAAATCTTGGAGCTGGCGTTGGGGGTAGAAACTGGGGCCGACGCGTCGGCCTTGGTGGCGCAGTTCGATTTCCATCCGGCCGCGGCCCCAGTCGAGCCCGGCTATCTCTCCGATGTCGGTGCCGCGTATGGCGAGCAGGAAGGGTTTACCTACGGCTGGCGGGATACTGGTCGGAGTTACTCCTGCTTTGGCGGCGATGGACCGGTGATCTTCGACGCCAATAGCGCCGCATCGCCGAGCCAGCTGTGGGATACGACCTTTCAGATGGTTACGCTGGCGCAACAAGCATCAGTCGATTGTGCGTGGGAGTTAGCCCTTGAGAATGGTACCTACCTGGTTGCCGTGGTGGTCGGTCGCGGGCCTGGCGGTACGGTGGTGGCTGGACCCCAACCCGGCACTTATACGCTGACCATCGAAGACCAAACGATCTCGGGGGTTACGACCGCTGATGAGCTGCTGCAAGAACGCACTGTGGTGGTGACGGTGAATGACGGCAAGCTCACGCTTTTGGGTGGGGACCCGAGCGGGCCAGGAAGCTCACCCACCGTGTTGGCTGCCGTCACTGTCTTGCGTCCGACGTTTCTTCAAGAGGTTGCGGTGCGTTTCGACGCGGGAGGCACGAGCAGCAATTACGATGCTGGGCAAACGCTTACGCTCTACGCCCAGGGCGGGTGCGCGGGCGCAAGCGGTGCGACGTTGGTGTTTGACTCTGATGTGGCGCCGACACTTCCGACGATGCTTGATAGTCTGGCTCGCTTGGTTGACTTAAACCCCAACCGCCGCTGGGAGTTTTCAGTGCAAGCGCGGGATGGCAACGCCTACTCGGGAACACTGTCGCAATGGAGCTTGGCTCTCAATGGTGGCACGCCCATCGTGCGAACACCAAACGCAGTGCTGGCCGCCGGTCAGGGCTATGCTGATGCTGTGGATTTGTCACAGGCCACGCTTCCAGCGATTTCTCGCGTGGTCGTGACAGCGACGATCGCCAATACCAGCTACCCGTTCTGTTCTAATGGCGTCACGATGAGATTGTTCGTCTCACCGGTCGCGGGAGCCACGAGTGACGGTGTGGCGCTGTTGGGTTTTGCTGAGCAAGGATGGGAATCGCTAGCCCAAAGCGATGCCAGCAGCCATGCTCCGCAGTCTGTGGTTTGGACGAGCCACGATGCCGTGGATGCGTCGCGGTTTGTATATGGGGCTGCACGCACCATGCGGTTCGCGGTGGCTCCCCTGGGGGTCAACGGCATGCTGGTGCCGGGTGCCATGGTCACCACGGACTATGCTGAGGTCGAGATACGCTACCGTCTGCCCTAGCGATACCGCGATGCGGCTCTACCCCGTGCTAAGTATGTTAATTGTGCAGTGCCGCAAACCGCGCCCGGCGGCGCGCCTTCCTGCTTGACCCGATTTCTTAGCTCGCTATCATCCGCCGCGCATGAGCACCCTAAAACGCACACCATTCTATCCGCTACAAGCGGAGCGCGGGGCGCGCTTCGTCCCGTTCGCAGGCTACGAGCTGCCGGTTCAGTTCGAAGGTCTCATCGCCGAGCATGTCGCGGT
The DNA here is from genome assembly GCA_022703175.1 of Myxococcota bacterium. Lineage (GTDB taxonomy): Bacteria > Myxococcota > XYA12-FULL-58-9 > XYA12-FULL-58-9 > XYA12-FULL-58-9 > JACRCV01. The sequence goes on from JAKLEG010000173.1 coordinate 6,382, forward strand.
GCGCACGGGCGTGGGCATTTTCGACGTCTCCCACATGGGCGAGGTGGTGATTGAGGGTCCGCAGGCGCTGGATGCAGTACAGTGGCTGGTCACGAACAACGTCGACGTTGACAATGGCAAGGCTGTCTACTGCATGATGTGTCGCGAGGACGGTGGTGTCGTCGACGATCTGATTGTCTACCGCGAAACCAAGGACCGGTTCTTCCTGTGCATTAACGGCGCTTGCCGCGAGAAGGATGTGGGCCATATCCGCACCGAGGCGAAGAAGTTCAACGCCCGCGTGCATGACCTGTCCGATGACTATTCGCAAGTGGCGTTGCAAGGGCCCAAGGCCGACCTGTTGATGTCGCGAATCACCGGCCACCCGGTGGGCAAGATGGCGTCGTTTACCTTTGCCGATGCCGAAGTGGCTGGCGTCCCGGGGATACGGATCGCGCGCACGGGTTACACGGGCGAATCTGGCGTTGAGTTGTACGTAAAGAACGCCGGAGCCACCACAGTTTGGCGCGGCATCATGGAAGCCGGCAAGGACTTGGGGTTGGCGCTGTGCGGCTTAGGTTGCCGCGACACGCTGCGGCTCGAAATGAAGTACCCGCTCTACGGCAACGACCTCGATCTCGACCACAATCCGATCGAAGCTCAGCTCGGCTGGGCTGTGAAGTTGAAGAAGGATTTCTTGGGCAAGCCGGTGTTGGAAGCGATGAAAGCAAAGGGTCCGATCCGCAAGTGGGTGGGCTTCAAGATGCTGGAGCGCGGTATCCCGCGGCATGGTTACGAAATTCAGAAGGCTGGCAAAGGGGTGGGAGTCGTGACCAGCGGCACGCACTCACCGTCGCTCAATGAGCCGATCGGCGCAGGCTATGTTCCCGCCGAGTTGTCGAGCATTGGCAGTGAGTTTGAAGTCATCATCCGAGGCAAGCCGGTGTTGGCTCGCGTCGTCGAAACTCCTTTCTACAAGCGAGAAGCGTAATGAACATTCCTGAGAACCTGCGTTACACCAAAGAGCACGAATGGGCCCGCAAAGAGGGCAACCTCATCGTCGTGGGCATCACCGATCATGCGCAGCACAAGCTGGGCGATATCGTGTTCGTCGAATTGCCGGCGGCCGGCACGCAGATCAAAGCGGGCACGACCTTTGGTACGGTGGAATCCGTGAAGGCGGTCTCCGATCTGTTCGCGCCGATCACCGGCGAGGTCGTGGAGTCGAATGGCGAGTTGGCCAACGCGCCCGAAACCGTGAACAAGGATGCTCATGGCGCTGCTTGGATGGTGAAGGTCAAGCCGGCCAACCCCGCCGAGTATGACAAGCTCCTGAGCGCGCTTGATTACAAGAAGCTCTGCGAAGCCGAAGGTTAACCAACCGTTCGATTGTCACCGCTGACGCTCTCCTAACCGGGGACGCCATCCGGCCTTCTGCCAACGCGAGGTGGTCGTGAATTCTCGTTATTTGCCCCATACCGACGAAGACTTGCGGCAGATGCTCCACACCATCGGTGTGTCATCGTTTGCCGATCTTGTAAAACATGTCCCTGCCGAGCTGCGCAGCGCCAAGATCACAGAACCCAAAGCGCTGTCCGAGTCCGAGCTGCTCGAGCGCTACCGGAGTTTGTCACGTCCAGCCGAGGCGCGTTCTTCGTTCGTGGGCGCAGGGCTGTATCACCACAGCGTGCCGTGCGCCGTCGACGCCCTCATCTCCCGAGGTGAGTTCTTCACGGCCTACACCCCCTATCAGCCCGAAGCGTCGCAGGGCACGTTGCAGGCGATTTTCGAGTTCCAGACAGTGGCTGCGGAGTTGTTGGCGCTGGATGTCGCCAACGCGTCGATGTACGACGTCTCTAGCGCGGCCGCAGAGGCGGTGCTGTTGGCACTGCGCATGGCCCCCAAGCGTCGGCGAGTTTTGCTTTCGGCGGGTGTGCACCCGGACACCCTAGAGGTTATCCGGACTTACGTGGCCTCAATGAACCTGACGGTGGAGCTCGTGCCGCTTAGCGACGGGCGCACCGACCTTACGGCGCTCGATGCGATGCTGACCGACGATGTGGCCTGCGTGTTGGTGCAGAGCCCCAATTGTTTGGGCCAGATCGAAGCGGTGGCCAAAGTCTCCGACCTGGCGCATGCGCGCCAAGCCCTCAGCATTCAGGCGGTCACCGACCCAACGTCGCTCGGGTTGTTACGGCCGCCGGGAGCCTGCGGCGTAGATATTGCGGTGGCAGAGGGTACCGGCATGGGTATCACACCCAGCTTTGGTGGGCCTGGGTTGGGCCTCTTTGCCTGCCGCGAGCAGTTTATGCGCACGATGCCGGGGCGCTTGGTGGGTGAGACGCGCGATGCCGACAATCGCATCGGCTATGTGTTGACGCTTGCCACACGGGAGCAACACATTCGGCGCGAAAAGGCCACGTCCAATATCTGCACCAACCACGGGTTGTGCGCGCTGGCGTTCACCATCCACGCTTCGCTCATGGGGCCAAAGGGACTCAGATTGGTGGGCGAGCAGAACGTCAAGCGGGCGAGCTACGCAGTGCAAAAACTCGAAGCGGCCGGCTTCAAGCGTCGTTACCAAGGGGCGTTCTATAACGAGTTCGTCCTCGACCTGGGCGCCAAGGTCGAGGCGGCGATTGCTGCCGGCATGAAGCGCAACGTCGTGGTGGGCTTCGACCTGGGGCGTTGGCAACCCGATTGGCAGGGTGGCCTGCTGGTGAACGTCACCGAGATGCATACGAAAGCGAAGTTGGATGAGTTGGTTGAGATCCTGAAGGAGGCCGTGAAATGACGCTCTGGAAGACTGCGAATGAGCGCATTGGCGAACCGCCAATTTTTGCAAAAGGCGCGCCGGGCCGCGTGGGTATTACCCTTCCCGAGTTGGATGTGGGTGATGTGAAGGTCGCCTTGCCCTCTGAGCTTTTGCGCGAGAGCCCGCCGCTCTTGCCTGAAGTGAGCGAACCGGAGGTGGTGCGGCACTACACCCGTTTGTCGCAGCTGAACGCCTCCATTGATACCCACATGTATCCGCTAGGCTCCTGCACAATGAAGTACAACCCGCGCCTGACCGAACAGGTGGCGCGAATGTGCGGCTTTGTCTCGGCTCACCCGATGCATCCAGAGAGCATGAACAGCGGCATCCTGCAGGTGCTGGCGGAGCTGCGCGATTGGTTGGCGCACATCACTGGCATGGACGCTGTTACGCTTCAACCTGCTGCTGGGGCACACGGAGAACTCACTGGGGTGATGATGATCCGTGCGGCGCTGACCGATCGCGGCAATGCGCGCAAGAAGGTGCTCGTGCCTGATTCGGCGCATGGCACAAACCCGGCTACGAGCGCGCTGAATGGCTACGAGGTCGTGCCGTTGCGTACCGGGCCCGATGGTTATCTCAAAGTTGAAACAGTGCAGGCGGCGATGGGGCCCGATGTGGCGGCCATCATGATGACCAATCCCAACACGCTGGGCGTCTTCGAGCGAGACATCAAGGCGATCACCAAAGTCGTGCATGACGGCGGTGGCCTGGTCTACATGGACGGCGCCAACTTGAACGCCCTGTTGGGCTGGGCCCGTGTGGCTGATTTCGGCGTCGACGTGGTGCATATCAACCTGCATAAAACCTTCGCGACACCGCACGGTGGCGGCGGGCCAGGCGCAGGTCCGGTGGCGTGCGTGAAAGCGCTCGAACCCTACCTGCCGCGGCCGGTGGTGGTCGGCAAGGCGGGTGAGGCGCGCCTTGAGAATCATCGCCCCAAGAGCATTGGCAAGGTGAAGAGCTTCCACGGCAACTTCGGAATGTTATTGCGCGCGCATTGTTACATCCATGAGATGGGTGCCGCAGGGATCTCGCGCATCGGTCCGGATGCGATTGTGGCAGCCAACTACATCCGCGCCTCGTTGAAAGGCACGTTCGACGTCGCCTTTGAGGCGCCGACGCTGCACGAAACCGTGTTTAACGACAAGTTGCAAAAGGAGCATGGCGTCTCGACGCTCGACGTTGCGAAGCGGTTGATCGACCTGGGTTTTCACCCACCGACCATCTATTTCCCGCTCATCGCCCCTGGCGCGTTGATGATCGAGCCGACCGAAAGCGAGCCCAAGGAAACGTTGGACGAGTTTGTG
>JAKLEG010000174.1 GCA_022703175.1 Myxococcota bacterium
AAGTCCCTTTGCCAACGGCGAAGTAGCTTTTGTGGAGGACAAGTTCACCCCTCCCAACCGTGCTTACCTCAAGCTATGGGAGGCGCTCACGGTGGTGGGGGCCTATCCGCGGCCGGGTGAGCGGTGTCTGGATTTGGGGGCCAGTCCCGGTGGCTGGACGTGGGTGGCGGCAAGCCTGGGGGCCCAGGTAGTGGCGGTCGATCGCGCCGAGCTTGCTCCCCATATCGCTGCCATGCCCGGCGTCGAGGCGCTGAAACAAAACGCCTTCACACTTGAGCCCCAAAGTGTCGGGCCGATCGACTGGTGGTTGTGCGACGTGATCGCCTATCCCGACAAGACGTTGGAGCTTGTTCGTCGCTGGTTAGAGAGCGGCTTGGTGCGCCGCATGGTTTGTAGCGTTAAGTTCCAAGGCCCAACCGATCTTGCTATATTGGCGAAGTTTCAGACGATTCCGGGCGCGCGCGTGCGCCACCTGTTTCACAATAAGCACGAAGTGACGTTCTTGTGGTTTGTCGAAGGTTTGGCCGCGGGTTTGCGGGCATTCTAAGGGGGCGCTCGTGGGGCCGCACACGTAGTCGCGCCATCCGCGATCTTCGCAGTCAGTGTCGGTGAATCGATGCCTGACGCGCAGCAATGCTTGAAAGCTTTGCGCCACTCGGGCATATCGTGCCGCCATGAAAGTAGGACTCGTCGGCTTCGCAGGCTCAGGCAAAACCACCGTTTTCAACGCGCTCACGGGGCTCAAGGCCAACACCGGCCTGGGCGCCAAGGAGCACGCCAACCTCGGCATGATCAAGGTGCCCGATCCGCGCATCGAATTTCTGGCGGAGGTCTACAAACCCAAGAAGAAGACATTGGCCGAAATTGCGTTCGTAGACGTGGTCGGACCGGAGGCAAAAAAGAGCGAAAAGGGCTTAGATTCTAAGCTCATTGCCGACATGCGGGTGGTGGACGCGTTGGTGCATGTGGTGCGCGTCTTCGACAACCCCACGCTCACCCAGGCCCCCGATGCCAAGCGCGACCTAGAAGCCTTCGAGGCCGAAATGGTCTTCTCCGACCTTATCATGGTGGAGGCCAAGCTCGATCGACTGCGCAAAGAGGGCAAGAAGACTCCCGAACGCACGTTGTTCGAGGCGCTGGTGACCCAACTCGAAGCCGGCAAACCGTTGCGGCTCTTGGACTTCTCTGAGGCCGATCGTGCCATGATGACGAGCTTTGCTTTTGTCTCGGCCAAGCCCTGCATGGTGCTGGTGAATGTGCCTGACGACCAAGCCAGCAAACCGTTGCCCGAAGGCCTTGAGACGATGGCCCGCGAGCGTGGTGTCTCGGTGATGATGATGGCGGGGCGCGCCGAGGCCGAAATCTCGGAGTTGCCCCCGGCTGAGCAGTTGGCGTTCTTGTCCGATCTGGGGGTCACCGCATCGGCCCGCGATCGTTTCGTGAATGCGGTGTACGCGCAGCTCGACCTGATCTCGTTTCTCACCGCGGGCGACGATGAGTGTCGCGCCTGGACGCTCACCCGTGGCACCAACGCCCGGCGCGCGGCGGGCAAGATCCACTCCGACATCGAGCGTGGCTTCATCCGTGCCGAAGTTATCGCCTTCAATGACTTCAAAACCTGTGGTACCGAGGCCAAGTGCCGCGAGGCGGGTAAGTTGCGCTTGGAAGGCAAGGACTACATCGTCCAAGATGGCGACATCACGCACTTCCGTTTCAACGTCTAAAGCCTATCGCGCAAAGTGCGCGAATTTCGTTCCCCCGTATGGGAGCAGAGGCCACCGTTGCGGCAGCGATAAACGGACTTGGGCGTCGCCCGCGGGCGTGGGTCTTCTCTGGACGTGTTGTGACGCACCACGGCGACGTCGTTAGGCGCGGATTTCGACATTTCGGGTTGTCGTAAGCGCGAGCCCGTGCTACTCGCAACAGTGTGATGGATTTGGGGTTTTTGGCAGATACGACACTTCTCAAGGTGGCTGCCTCAGTCGCCGATATCGCTGTCGTTAGCTACCTCATCTTCCGCGTGCTGTTGCTCATCCGCGGCACCCGTGCCCAGCAAATCTTGGTTGGGCTAACACTCCTGCTGGCTGCCTTTTTCGCCTCGAAATTCCTGCAGTTGCGCACGTTGTCGTGGATGTTCGACAACTTCATCGGTTCGTTTTTGTTGCTGGTCATTGTGGTGTTCCAGCACGACATTCGGCGCGGCCTGTCGCGCGTGGGGCGTAGGCCCTTGTTGGGGGCGGCCGCCTACGGCCAAGGCGCTTACCTGGTCGACGAGATTACCCGCGCGGCCGAAGCGATGGCCCGCGACCGCATCGGCGCCATCATCCTTATCGAGCGCGAGGCCGACCTGAGCGAGCTGGCCGAAACCGGTATTCGCGTGGATGGGCGTATTTCTACTGGTCTTATTGTGCAGGCGTTTATGCCGCCCGGGCCGCTGCATGATGGTGCGTTGATTGTGCAACAAGGGCGGGTGTCGGCCGCCGCCGTGTTCTTGCCTCTTACGCAAAACCCGCGTTTAGACCCGAGCTTGGGTACGCGACATCGTGCCGCGGTGGGGGCCACCGAAGAGGTGGATGCCATAGCCATCGTGGTCAGTGAGGAGCGGGGCCAAATTTCTATTGCCGAAGGCGGGGCGCTCACCCGCGACCTCGACCCGGCGATGTTGCGCAAAGTGTTGGCCCGTTACTTTGGGCCGCGCAATTTGCGCAAAGACAAAGACCGGCGTCGGGATGCCACGACGCGCAGAGAAAGCACATGAAGTTCACCTTCATCACCCGCGATCTTGGGCTCAAGGCCTTTTCGTTGGTGCTGGGCATTCTGCTGTTCGTGTTTGTCGGCTCCGAGAGCGCCACCCCTGTCGACGTCGAGTTTCGCATTGAGTACCGCACCGCCGACGACATGATGGTGGTAGGCGATCCGCCGCTCACGGTGCAGGCCACATTGCAAGGACCGTGGGCCGGCTTTCGCTCCTTCGACACCGAAACCTTGGCGCCCGTGGTGGTGGATCTTACCGGCAGCGAAACTGGCACCAGCCGCCATCGCATCGATACCACCGATCTCAAGGCTCCGGCCGGCATGAAAATCGTGGCGCTCAGGCCGTCGGAGCTGGAGGTCACGCTGGATCGGCGCGTCGAACGCCTGGTGCCGGTGGAACCCGATATCGTCGAGCGGCCAGCGTTGGGTTACGAAATCGTCGAAATTAAGGTGGAGCCCAAGCAGGTACGCGTCGAGGGGCCGATGGGGCGGATGCGCAGCCTAGATTTTGTTTCAACTCGGCCGATTGACGTGGGTGGGCGTGAGGCGGACGTCAACCTCGAAGTCGAATTGCGGCCGCCGTCACCCGGGTTGCGCTTGCTTGAACGGCGTGTGCGGGTGCTCATCACCATTGGCGAGGAGTTTGTCACCCGCACCTTCACCGCCCAGAAGGTTGTGGTGGCGAATGCCCCACGCGGGACGCACCCGGTTCCCGAGGTGATTGCCTTTCAACTGCGTGGTCCGCGGCGTCTGGTGGATGCGTTACCGGCCAATGGTGGCTTTGAGCTTACGGTGGATGCGCTTCCTGAGGTGGAGGATGGGCAGACAACCTTTGAGAAGATGGTGACCGTGCGCGGCATGCCCGAACGTTCGGTGTTGGTGCCACCTGTGCCACGCGTTACTGTGCAAGTCCCGAAAGTGGCGAGCAAGCGTCCGAGGAAGTGAAGCATGGCTGGCATGCGGACAGGATCAGAGTCAGGGGCGGCAGTGGCACGCGAGCGGCGGTTGTTCGGCACCGACGGCGTGCGGGGCATCGCCAATCAGCACCCGATGACCTGCGAGGTGGCGTTGGCGTTGGGCCGTGCGGTGGCGTACCAAGCGCGCCAGAAGGGTGCTCGGCAACGGGTCATCATCGGTAAAGATCCGCGTTTGTCGGGCTACATGCTTGAAATGGCGGTGGCCAGCGGCGTCTGCTCGATGGGCGTCGATGTGCTGTTGGTCGGACCACTCCCGACGCCAGCGATCGCTTTCCTGACGCAGAACATGCGTGCGGCAGCCGGCGTGATGATCAGCGCCAGCCACAACCCCTACGAAGACAATGGCATCAAGATCTTTGCCCGGGATGGCTTCAAGCTTCCCGATGAACGCGAAACCGAGTTGGAATCGCTGATGCGCGACGAGAAGGTGGGGAAGGTTCGGCCTACCAAGAGCGCGGTGGGTAAGGCGTTCCGCATCGACGACGCCAGCGGTCGGTACATTGTCGCCCTCAAAAGTGTCTTTCCGGCCGATCTGGATCTCACCGGCATGACCATCGTGGTCGATTGTGCCAACGGCGCGGCGTACAAGGTCGCACCGACCGTGCTGCGCGAGCTGGGGGCTACCGTTTATGCGTTGGGGGTTACGCCCGATGGTCGCAACATCAACCGCCGTTGTGGTGCGCTGCATCCGGGCGGGCTTAAAGCGGCGGTGAAGCGCTACAAAGCCGATTTAGGTATCGCCTTGGATGGCGACGCCGACCGCCTGGTGGTGGTGGATGACCAGGGCGAGATCGTGGACGGAGATGTGCTGTTGGCCACCGGCGCCGAAGAGCTCTTGCGGCAGAAATTGCTCAAGCAAAACACGTTGGTGGCTACTGTTATGTCCAACCTTGGCCTGGACAAGAAGGTCGTGGCGTTGGGCGGCAAGGTGATTCGCACCCAAGTGGGCGATCGCTACGTGGTCGAGGCCATGCGGGCCGGCGGCTATTGCTTTGGGGGCGAGCAATCGGGGCACTTGATCTACTTGGATCACGCCACCACCGGGGATGGTATGTTGGCCGCGCTTAAGTTGCTATCGGTGTTGCGCCGCAAAGGTGTGCGCATGTCCGAGCTGAAATCCAGCTTCCCGATGTTTGCTCAGGCGCTCGTGAACGTCGTGGTGAAAGACAAGCGACCGCTCGCTGAATTACCGAGCGTGCAAGACGTGATCGCCAAGCATGAGAAGGAGTTGCGGGGCGATGGTCGAATCTTGGTGCGGTTCTCCGGCACCGAGCCTAAGGCCCGCGTGCTGGTGGAGGGCCCGGAGGCGGGCCAAGTGCGTGGCATGGCTCGCGAAATTGCAACGGCTATTACCCGGGCGTTGGGCTAGCCCGTAAGGAACGACTGATGGTGTTGCGACGTTTAGGGGTGAATGTGGACCACGTGGCGACGATGCGGCAATCGCGCCGCACGCTCTACCCCGATCCGGTGACCGCGGCTGCGCTTTGTGAACTGGCCGGCGCCGACCAGATTACCGTGCATTTACGGGAAGATCGCCGACATATCCAAGAGCGGGACGTGCGTATCTTACGGCAAACGGTGGCCACCTCGCTCAACTTAGAGATGGCGGCCACCCAAGAAATGCTCAAGATCTGCTACGACGTGAAGCCCGACATCGCGACGTTGGTGCCTGAGCGACGCGAGGAGCTCACCACCGAAGGCGGCCTGGACGTGCAGCATCAGCGAGATGCGCTCAAAAAATTCGTCGCCAGTCTCAAAGATGCCGACATCGAGGTCAGCCTGTTTATCGACCCCGATCTCGACCAAGTCCGGGCGGCGCATCGGGTGGAAGCTGAAGCCATCGAGATCCACACCGGCAAGTTTTGTGAGGCCCGCGGGGCAGCCGAGCGCGCCGCGGAGTTGCAGCGCATCGCCGACGCCGCGCTCACCGCCCACAAGTTGGGAATGCGCGTGGCCGCCGGGCATGGTCTCAACTACCACAACGTCAGTGAGCTGCTCACGATTGAGCCTGTCACCGAGTACAACATCGGTCATAGCATCATCGCGCAGGCAATTTTTGTGGGTTTGCCGGCGGCGGTAACTGAGATGAAGCGCCTCTTGAATCCCTAATACGCCTCCCTTTTCGTTGAGCTTCCCCCGTGGGGGGAAGATGCCGCCCCAGCGGCGGCAGATGGGGGAGAAGGCGGACCGCGCAGGGCAAGAGCAAGAGGGAGGTCATCCATGCAACACCTGGTGAGCGCTGCCGAGATGCAGGAGTTGGATCGCCGGGCCATCGACGGGCACCGGATCCCGGGCCGGGTGTTGATGGAGGTGGCTGGTCGTGCGGTAGCCGAGGCGGTACGCGCCCGGGTGGCGGCACCGGCCTCCGTGGTGGTGGCCGCTGGTACAGGCAACAACGGCGGCGATGGCTTTGTGGCGGCGCGCGCCTTGCTGGCTACGGGTTACGATGTGCGGATTTTTATCGTGGGCGAGCGGGACAAGCTCAAGCCTGATGCCCGATCGGCGTTGGCGCCCCTCGAAATCACCGCTCCCGATCGCTTGGTCGTCGTCAAAGACACGCGCGGTCTTTGGGAATTGTCCGAGTATCTTGGCCGCGCCCAGTTGGCTGTGGACGCTTTGTTGGGCACCGGTGTCACCGGCGAGGTGCGCGGGCCTATCGCCGAGGCGATCGCGGCACTGAACGAGGCCACCTGCCCCAAGCTGGCCGTGGACCTCCCCTCCGGCATCGACGCCGATACCGGCGCTCTGCTCGGCCGGGCGGTGCGTGCCGACGAAACCGTGACCTTTGCCTTTCCCAAACGCGGGCAGTTCTTGTTTCCCGGTGCCGAGTACACAGGCAAGCTGACGATCGTTGATATTGGCATCGCGCCGGAGCTGGCTCTGGCGCTGCCGGTGATGGGGCGAGTGTTGTCGCCGGCCGATGGTCCCAGCGACTGTCGGGTTCGGCCTCCCAACGCCCACAAAGGTGACTTTGGCCATCTGCTGGTGCTGGCCGGTTCCGAGGCTTTTCCTGGCGCTGCGGTCCTGGCTCTCTCGGGCGCGTTGCGCTCGGGTGTCGGCCGCGTGAGTTGGGCTACCGACGCGGGTGCCGTCTTGCGAGCGCCGCCGCGGCCGCCCGAAGTGATGCTGCGAGAGCGACGCGTCGACGAAGCTAGCGCTGACTTCGTCAAACGCGTGTTAAGCGACGTTTCGGCAGTGGTGGCGGGTCCTGGGTGGGGTGTCAATGACGCGAGCCGCAGCGTGCTTGCGACGCTGTTAAGCGACGCCTTGCAGCCGCTGTGTCTGGACGCGGATGCCTTGAACTTGCTGGCGAGCGAGCCCGGGTTGTGGGCCACGCGCCAGGCGGCCGTTGTCGTGACGCCGCATCCGAAGGAAATGGCTAGGCTTTTGGGCACTACCGTGGAGGGGGTGCAGCGTGATCGGATTGCCGCGGCATTGGAGCTGGCCGCCTCCCGACGTGTGGTGGTGGTGCTCAAGGGGGCACATACCATTGTGGCCGATCCCGAAGGCTCCTTCGCGGTGATCAACGCGGGTAATCCAGGGATGGCCACTGGTGGTACCGGCGACGTCTTGGCCGGGGTGATCGGCGCCTTTTTGGCACAGGGTTTCGAACCTGCACGCGCAGCGCGGGCAGGGGCCCTGTTACATGCTGTGGCGGGAGACGTCGCGGCAACGCGGCACGGGATGGCCGGCTTGATTGCCAGTGATCTGGTGGCGGCTTTAAGTGAGGTTTGGGTGTCGTGGCAACGTTAGCGAACCAACAGGCGAAACGGCCTTCTGGGGTCTTGCCCGACCGTTGGCAGCTGACCTTGCGTGATAGGCGTGCCACGTTACGTCTGGGGGAGCGGTTCGGGGCTATGTTGCCGCCGGGCGCGGTGTTGGGCTTGGTCGGTGAGTTGGGGGCTGGCAAGACAACCTTCGTGCAGGGGGTGGCCAAAGGCGTGGCAGTGGCCGACCTGCGCCAGGTTTTGAGCCCCACGTATACGCTTTCGAACGAGTATCCTGGTGGCCGGCTGCTGCTCGTGCACATGGATTTTTACCGTCTGGAGGGGGCCGACAGTGCGCGGGCGCTGGGACTCGAAGACACGCTGGGGCGGGTCGACACTCTGGCGGTGGTCGAGTGGGCGGATCGGGCGCCAGACTTGCTTCCCCAAGGCTCGATCTGGATGCATTTCCAGTATCACCCGGGTGAGTTGCGTCGGGTGCAAGTGCAAGGGTGTGAACCACCGACCGGGTTTAGGTGGTCGGAACTTGATCCTTCGGTGCCAGGTTGGTAGCTTGCAGCCATGCCTCTGATTGAAGAGCCCGAAAAAGCGATTCGCCTGGCGCGCGCCATTGCGTCTGACATTTCGTTGTACAACGAAGAAAAAATCAAAGACGGCATCGAAAAAGATACCTTCTACGATGCCGTGGCCGGTGAACTGGAAGAGGGTCGCGAGCTGTATAGGAGTCGCATCTCGCCCGACTTGTTCCAGCGCACGAATTACTACGATCGCGCGGTTATCGACATCATTCTTCGCTCCAAAGGCCACATCAAGTCGCGCCTCTGGTAAGCTCTGTGTTCATCGCAGTGCGCCTCGTTGTGCCGATGGCCGCCGCGGGTGAGCGTTTGGATCGTTTCCTTACACGCGTGGCCCAGGCTCCCGACGCCGGTGCGCTCGCGGACTTCAGCCGCTCTCGGCTCCAAAAATTGATCGCCGCGGGTTTGGTGTCGGTCGACGGTGCACCTTGTCGGGCGGCCTTGGCCCTGTGCGGAGGAGAGACGCTCACGCTGCAGGTGCCGGCGCCCGCGCCATCGGTCCTGGTACCCGAGGCGATCGCGCTCGACATCTTGTTCGAAGACGCTCATCTGCTGGTGCTTAACAAACCCGCCGGGTTGAGCGTGCATCCGGGAGCCGGGCATCAACAGGGCACGCTGGTGCATGCGTTGCTGTTTCATTGCCAGGATCTGTCGGGGATTGGTGGCGAATTGCGCCCTGGCATTGTGCACCGGTTGGACAAGGACACGAGCGGTCTGTTGGTGGTGGCCAAGGACGATCGCACGCATCTAGGGTTGTCGCGGCAGTTCGCGGCGCGCACGGTGCAGAAACGTTACCGCGCCTTTGTGCTAGGGATACCCAGGCCTGCCGCGGCCACGCTCGACACCCTGATTGCGCGTCACCCCAAGGATCGCAAGCGTTTTTCTTCCAAGGTGCTACGGGGCAAACGGGCCGTGACCGACTACGAGGTTGTGCGGCACCATGGCGGCGTCAGTGAGCTTGCGATCGTGCTGCATACGGGTCGCACGCACCAAATCCGCGTGCACCTGGCCGATCGGGGGCATCCGCTGATCGCTGACGCCCTGTATGGCGGCTGCGCCTGGAAACGTATTACCGACAAACCATTACGCACTTACGTGATGACGCTGCGTCGCCAAGCCCTGCACGCCGAGCAGCTGACCTTCGTTCACCCCATGACCGGCGAGATGTTGCAGTTTATTGCCGAATTGCCTAGCGATCTTAAGATGTTACAGCGTCTCCTCGCGGTAGGCCGGTAGCCCTCGCAAGCCGTGTGGTGCCCTCCCTATGGTCGTGTGCGGCAAAACGAGGGATAACTCGTGCCGTCATGCCGCAAAAGATCGTCCGCCGCGCGCGCGGCTTCTTGACCTGGTTCAGCCTGCTCGTGGCGCTTGCTTGGGTGCTGTTGGAAACTGGACTGGCGCACGGCCTGGTTGGTTTGGGGGCGGCGCAGACCGCGGCGGCGACGTTGTTGGTGTTGATCTTCGGGGTCCGCGCCGCGTTGGCCTTGTGGCGGGACCTGTCGTTGCTGCGCGAGCCGCGCAATCTTGTGAGTCTCGTGACGGTGGCGGCGTTGACGCCGTTTTGGGTGCGCATGGCGGCAACCGCCGTTGTCCTGCACGACCTGTTGGAACTCTACTATTGGCTACATCAGGGACATACCCGTCGGATTTTGGTGGACGTGGGCTTTCGGCCAGCCCGCTCGCTGCTTTTGTCGTTTGCTACCTTGATTGGCATCGGTGCGATGCTGCTGGCGTTTCCGGCGTCTTGGCGGGGCGAGCCGGTGGCGCTCATCGACGCGTTGTTTACGGCCACCAGCGCCGTGTGCGTGACGGGGCTTGCCACCGTGGACACCGCGACCGTTTGGTCCACCTTCGGGCACGTGGTGATTCTGGTGCTGATGCAGCTGGGGGGCTTGGGCATCATGGCGATTGCTGCGGCAATGACGCAGATGCTCGGTCGCTCGCTTGGCTTGGAGGGGCACGCGGTGGTGCGCGGCGCCTTCGACGAGGGTAATGCCGAAGAGCTTCAGGCGCTGCTTCAGGCGTTGCTGTATGGCACGTTTGCAATCGAAGCAGCCGGCGCGGTCATCCTTACCCTCCGGTTTTGGGGGCAGATGCCATTTCTGGAGGCGGTGGCGTTTGGCGTGTTCCACGCAGTGGCGGCTTTTTGCAACTCTGGTTTTGCGTTGTTCTCCGACAACCTGGTGGGTTACGTCGCCGATCCGGTCGTGAATCTCACGATCATGCTGCTCATCATTGTGGGTGGCGTTGGTTTTGGCGTCTGGGTGGCGATCTACCGCAATCTTCGTACGCGTGGTCGGGTGCTGCTGCCGGTGCACGCCAAGGTGGTGCTTACAACCTCGGC
>JAKLEG010000175.1 GCA_022703175.1 Myxococcota bacterium
TTGGTGCTGCCCCGCGAAGCGGGCGGGTTGGAGCGCTTTGAGAAAGCCTTCCAAGACCGCTTGAAGAGCCAGCAATGGGTCACCACATGGCTCACGCAACGCGACCCGGCGGTGTTGGACCACATCTTCCGCAAGGAAGTGGCCGAGGGGATGACTTGGGTGGATGTGGTGGCGGCGTTGGGCGAGCCTCGCAATGCCGCCGAACGTGAGAGCCAAACCATGGAGTTCACGGCTGACTATGGTGATCTCTTGGTCACCGTGACCGGGAACATTGTGAAGAAGGTGGTCAGCCACAAAGCCGAGGCCGCGATTGCTCAACGCAAAGCCCAAGAAGCGGCCGAACAAGCACGCGTGGAGGCCGAGAAACGCCGCGCCGAAGATGAAACGCGCCGCCTCGCTGCCGACGAGGCCCGCAAGAAGGCCGAGGAGGAAGCGACCAAGGTGCGCGCCGATGCGATGGCCAAGGCTGACGCTGAGCGTCAAGCCGACATCGCGCGCAAAGAACAAGAACGCCAAAAGCTGGCCGTTGAAGAAGAACGCCTGAAGAAAGAGGCCGACCTGAAGGCGCGCATGGATGAAGCGCAACGCATCAAGCAGGCGGCATTGTCGGAGAAGGAACGCCTAAAGCAAGAGGCCGAGCTGGCCAAGCAAGTGGCGAAGGCCGAGGCGGAGGCCAAGCTGGCGTTGAAGAAGGCCGACGCAGAGGCCGCGGCGCAAAAGAAGAAGTATGACAAGCAGGTGGTCCAGGCGGATGCCGAGGCCCAAAAGGCCAAGAAGAAGGCGGAGAGTGTCGAGGCGTTGGCGCAGGGTGTCCGGGCCAAGGCCGACCTGCTCCGCCAAGATATTGCTCGGGCCAGCACTGAGACCGAAGGCCCGCGCAAAATCGGCGCCAAGGTCCAGCCGTTGAGTCCGCAGCTGGCAGGTGCCTTGGGGTTGCCCAACACGAGTGGTGCGTTCATCGCCGAAGTGGCCACGGAAGGGGATGGCGCGCGCGCCGGGTTTAAGGCCAATGACATTGTGTTGACGGTGGATGGCAAAGAGGTGGTGGATCCGAAGAGCTTCGTCGAGCTTGTGGCTGGGGTCGAGAAGAGTCGCGCGGTGGCGCTGGAGGTGCTGCGTAGCGGCAAACGTACGGCGTTGAGCCTGCCAGCGGCAGCGACCGCGGCGGTGATCGAGAAACAGCAGAAAGAGCTCACCAAGTTAGAGGTCGATGCCGCGGCGAAAGAGCAGGCGGCCGTTGCCGCTCGTACCGACGCCGAAGCCAAGGCCCGGGCTGTGGCCAAGTTGCGGCGTGATTACTTGACGAGCATCAAAGCCGAGCCGCGGCAGGTGGGCATCCGCGTCGAACCGTTGGGCGCCCAACTCGCGCAAACGTTGGCAGCGACCGCCGGAGGGCCTTACGTCGTCGATGTTGTGCCAGGCAGTGCGGCGGCGTTGGCCGGGGTCGAGCGGGCCGATGTGATCGTGCGTGTGAACGGTGTGCCGGTGAGCTCTCCCGAGGAGCTGGCCGCGGTCGCGGGCTACACCCTGCCGTCGGAGAGCTTAGATGTTGAGTTGCTACGCAAAGGGGCGCGGTTCGCGGTGCGCGTAGCGGGGGATCCCAAGGCTTTGCCGAAGATCGACGCCGCCGTTGTGCCAACGCTCGTGACCCCCGTGACACCGGTGCAACCGGCGGGCAAAGCGCCCGTGGCCTCGGCGCCCCAACCTGTCCGGGGTGGGCGTGCGGCGCCTGATCCCCGTGCCTCTGATCTAGGCGCCACCGAAGCAGCCGAGAACGTCTCCGAGACCGGCCGCCGGCCGGTGCAGTGAGAGGTCTACCATGACGCAGGGGCACGTAACACGCGTGGTGGGTGAGCTCACCGTCACGATTGATCGCGGCCATTGTTCGGCGTTCAAGTCGTGTATCGACGAGGCGCCCAGCGCATTCGTGATGGGGGATGATGACGTGGTCGCCTTCACCGCGACGCCTGAAACTTCGTCGCGCGAGCAAATCCTGGCGGCATGTCGGGCCTGTCCGGTGGCCGCGCTCACCGCCCGGGATGCGAGCGGCAAGCAACTGGCGCCTTAACGCAACGTCAGCCTACATGCGGCTACCGCGGCTTCCGAACACGCGTGCGTCTCGTCCGGCGCGCTAGAACCAGCCACCGATTTTCGAGACGATTCCCAACGTGGTGTCCTTGCTCGCGTCCTCTGTGGCATCGCCGTCACCAATCTTGGACACCAGCGTCGTGCTAAAATAGGGACCGACGCCAACAAAGAAGTTGCCCGCGTGGTACAAGATCGGCGCATCGATCACCAAATTGACCACGGCCATGTTCAGCTTTTGAGTCGTTCCCATGAAGTCGGAGTCCATGGTCCCGCGGGCGAGCTGTAGGGTCAGGGTTGGCATCAGGCTCAAGTTGTCGAAGGGGATGTTGTAGCCGACGGCAGGCGCAATGCCATAAATCGTGTAGGAATCGGCGTCGTTACTCGCGTGCTCCAAGACGAGGCCGCCGCCGACCGCTAAGTTGTCGATGACGAAATACATTAGGGTCGGCGCAAGCGACAGCGTGGTCGTGGATTCGCTGTCGCCCTCGGGCGGGCTCACCTTCTGGTAGGTGAGGCTGATGGCGCCTGACGGTGCGATGACGCCGGCCGAGCCGAATGGGTTGTCGGCCGCGGCCGCGGAGGTGGTGGCAAACACGATTATCAAAATAGTTGCGAAGCGGGTCATGTCGTATCCTTCGCGGTCTTTAAGACCGCCTTTGGGTGATGATTGCTCTGGAGTGATGGGTTGCCTAGAAGCTGCCACCTAAGGTCGAGGCGACGCCGATGGTTGTCGTTTTCGTGTTGTCCTCGCTCTTGTCGTCGAGCGACATCTTGGAAACCAGGTCGGTCGAAAACGCCGGCCCGATGCCCAAGAAGAAGTTGTTCACGTGATACAGAACTGGCGCCCGTACCCCGAGCGTGAGGGTGCTTTGGCCCAAGTCGGTATCGCCCGCCGACAGCGTGCTCTTTTGGTATGAGAGATAGGCAGATGGGAAAAGACTAACGTTGTCTGCCATCGGGATGTTGTAACCCACCATCGGCGCGAGGCCGTAGCTGGTCGTCGAGAGATCTTCATCGAGGGATTGATAGTCCAGCGTGATTTGACCACCGACCGCGAGGTTGTCGGCAACAAAATAGAAGACGCCCGGCATCAACGTGATTCCCTTGGTGGTCGTCGAATCGTCGTCCGAACCCGAGGGTGGCGAGACCTTGGTAAAGCTTGCGCCGACTACGCCAAACGGCGACCAGGCGCCCGCATTGCCAAATTTGCTTTGGGCCGAGGCCACACTGGCCGTCATTGCGATCACGGCTGCAATTACACATGCACGCAGCTTCATAGAGGCTCCTTTCGGCGCTTGCCGATGTTTTTGAGGTCTGCGCATGGACGTTGGTCTAGGCGGTCTATTCAAACTGGTACCCACAATGGCCGCAGTTGTCGCCATGGTCACAGATGAGAGTCCGTCCGTCAATTCTGACAAGTGGTGCGCTCGAACCGACGCTCACTTTCGCTTATGAGGCGCTCTGCTGGCGTGGCACTCCCTGTCCGCATCCGCCGAGTGCTGTTGGCCACGATGGCGACCCTTGCTCCGCACAGCCCATGGGCCGTTGGCAACTCTGGCGACGCATGCAAACGACACCGGCAATGGCCACAGGCACCTCTTGCCAGTGGTGGTTTGGTCTTTTTGACCACGGCCTGCACGCCTCGCCGACGCTGGTCCGGTTGGTCAAACAGGCACTTCCAGCAGTTGCCAACCGCCGTTGGGGGGCCGAACAGCCTCCTCAGGCCGCGAACCAAGGGCACTCGGAGCGCTCAGACAGGTAACGCCACGCCAGCGGGCTTGACCGAGAGGCAAAAAACAAGAAAATTCAGCCCTTGAAGTGGGGGGGAAACCCACATTCGTAGTCATTGGCATTCATCTAAACGGCGTTAACGCCATGTATGGGAGGTGTCATGAGACAGTTGCGCAGTCATGTGAGCTCGCAAACCCGCGTAGACTATGGTGTCGAGTTGGCCTTGGGACTGATGCAGTTCCCGGAGACGGCGGCGTTGGCCGACCATCTCACGGCGCAGAACCAGGCGCTGGACAATTTGCGCCTGGCCCGTGAGAAGAAACAACGTGACTTGATGCGGTTGCGCGTTTTGCTGAGGTTGGCCGACTACAATTGGGACCAAACGGTGCGTAGCTTCTCGCACGCCGTCGAGATCACCGAAGGTGGGTCGCGTGGGGCGTTGCACCGGGCGCTGTTTCCGAACGGCATCAGTGCGGTGGTAACGCCCACCGGGGCGTCACAAGTGACCACGGCCAAAGCAATGGTGGATTTGCTGAATGCCTCCAAAGCGATCAACGTCGACAAGGTGCGTAACGAATGGCAGCCCCGGCTGACCGACGCTCTCACCAAGCTTACGACCGCTGCCAACGACCGTGACACTGCAACCCGCGAGGTCGGCTTGATGCGGGTGAACGAAGAGGCGCTGCGTGAAGACCACGCGGTGTTGGTCGACAAGCTGGCTGGCGAAGTTCGGGCGTTGTTTCCGAAGGAGCCGAAGCGTTGGGAGGTGATCTTCCCGCGCTTGGTCTCGTCCACCACGAGCCACGACCAGGATTCAGCGACGCTCGATACCCTTTCGCAGAGCGATCCGCAGGGCTAGGTCACTCCCGTCATCGGGTTCCGATCAAGATCATCGAAATCCGCACCAACTCGACGTCGCTGCCGATACAGCCTTTGTGGCGGTCGATGCTCTGGGTCGGCTGCCCAAGGTGCTGACGCGAGTCATTGCCACCCAACCACTCTTCAGGTTCCAACGGAGTCCGAAATGTCCATAACAGCGACCCAAAAACTGCAACTGAATTCCGTAACCTTGGGTGCGGCACCATCGACGAAGGCCGTCGTTGCAGCAGATACCGCGACACAGGTTGCGTTGGACAACCGTGGTTCGTTGTGGGCGCTTTCGCGGGCCGATTTCAGCCGCCTGCCGATGCCTAAGAAGTTTTTTGAAGCTGAGAACTGGCTGTTCGTGTTTGCCGACAAATACGCCAAGTCTGTTGCCAGCGGTGGGAACGCCAATCTATCGCATGTTGAATTGGACCGTGTACGTGGTGCCGTGGCGTTGTTCATTGCGACCAACCCTCTCGATAACGCGATTGATGTTGCACGTGCCATGCAGAGCTTGGTGGCGACACAATCGGCGGGCAAGGGCCAGGACGCTCAGGAACTGAAAGCGTTGACGCGGCGAGCCACTGCCTACAACGGCAGCCTAATGCGCAAATACAACCGCAGCGCAGCCGCACTGGCCGCTGCCGTCAAGGCGGCGGACGCCGCGGAGGCCGCCCGCGTTGCCCGTGAACCCATTCCCGAGAAATACATGTCTTCATTCGGGCCTGCCAACGAGCGACGCCGTCCGGTGGACGATGCCGCACCGCGGCGACATTCGGTGCAAACGCCGTATTGGGAGGGCATGGGTGGCTCGTTGTTCCGGATGGGGAGTGACACTTGCTTCAACCCGGCCGGCAGCGGCGCCGTCTTGGTGGCTGGACCTGGCGAGTACATAGCCACGGACGGGAACGGCAACTATTCCGTCCGGCAACGCTAAATCCTGTATCTGTTTGTGTTGTTTGGGTCGCTTCCTTGAGGCTGGTTCGGCGGGCCCCAATAGCGCCATCAGTCCGCGAACCAAAAGCACTCGGAACTCTCCCATACGCAGCGCCACGCCCGACGTGCCGACTCGACGCGTTGCGATTCGTCCACCGCGATCATCCTGTCAGACCTCTGTCGTAGGGTTGCCGCGCCAAGGTGGAGGCTTTTTGCCATGCTGCTGAATCTGAAAATCCGCGACTTCGCCATCATCGATGAAGTCGAGTTCGAGCTGCACAATGGTTTCAGCGTGGTCACCGGTGAAACTGGGGCCGGCAAATCAATTTTGGTGGACGCGCTCACCATTGCCTTGGGGGGGCGTGCCAGCACCGATGTCGTGCGCTCTGGCGCCGAGGCGGCCGAGGTCGAGGCGTTGTTCGATATCTCGTCGCAGCCAGTGGTGCGCGCGCGCCTGGAGCAGCGCGAGCTTACCGGTGACGATGCCAACACGCTCTTGGTGCGCCGTGTGGTGGGTCAAAAGGGGCGGGCCAAGGTGGTCATCAATGGGCGACTCGCCACCAACGCCACGCTGGCCGAGATCGTGCGCGGCCTGGTGGACATCAGCGGCCAACATGAGCAGCAGAGCCTGCTCATCCCCGAGAACCATCTAGAGATCCTCGATGCGTTTGGCTCCCTTGAGGAGCTCAAGGCGCGTTATCGGGACCAGTATGATGGCCTCAAAAAGCTACATCGGGAACGGGCGCTGCTGCGGGGCAATGAAGCCGAGGCCCTTAAACGAGCGGACTATCTACGTTTTCAGCTGGAAGAAATCGACCGTCTGGATCCCAAGCCTAACGAAGACGATGAGCTATTGAGCGAGCGACAGCGTTTGGCCCATGCGGATCGTCTGCGGCGCGGCGCCAGCACCGCGGAGGCGTTGCTCTACGGCGAGGATGGCTCTGCATTCGACAAGCTTGGTAAGGCCGCCTCCGAGGTCGATGCGCTGGTGCGGATTGATAGCGCTTTGGCGCCGGTGGCCACGGGTTTGGAGAATGCGCGGCGCGAGATCCAAGAGGCCTCGCGCGAGCTGCAGCGCTACTTGTCGCGCGTGGAGGCCGATCCGGCGCGGTTGGAGGCGGTGGACGACCGTCTGGCTGACTTAAAGAAACTCATGCGCAAGCATGGCGGTACGTTGGCCGAGGTGGTGGAGCGCGCCCAAAAGCTGAAAGACGAGCTGCACGGCCTCGACAACAAAGACGCGCGCTTGGACGAGCTCGATCTGGAGATTGCCGAACGCGAACGGACGTTGGTGGTATTGGCCCGTGAGCTGTCGGCGGCCCGCCTGAAGAGCGCCAAAAAGTTCGATCAAAGCGTCGTGCGCGAAGTCGGCGACATGAACCTGGAAGGCGCGGTGTTTGTCAGTGAGCTGCGCCCCCGTCCGGCGTCAGGCGAGGCCATGGGGGTCGGGGATGTGACCCTCGGCAACGATGGTATGGACGAAGTGGAATTCTTGTGGAGCGCCAACCGGGGTGAGCCGACCCGGCCGCTTGTGCGTATTGTTAGCGGCGGTGAGCTGTCGCGCTTGATGCTGGCGGTGAAAAGAGTGCTGTCCAGCCGCGATTTGGTGTCGCTGTATGTGTTCGACGAAGTGGACAGCGGTTTGGGCGGGCGCGCGGCCGACGCTATTGGTAAAAAGATCCAAGCGGTGGCCAAGGATCACCAGGCGATTGCCATCACGCACCTAGCACCCATCGCCGCCCGAGCCGATCACCATATCTGTGTGCGTAAAGAGACGCGCGGCAAACGCACGGTCTCCCAAGTGGTGGTGCTGGACAAAGCCGGGCGCACCGAAGAGTTGGCGCGCATGATTGATGGCGCCCATATCACCGATGCGACGCTCAAAGCCGCGCGCGACATGCTCAGTCGGCCCGACTAACTGCCGTCTCGCAAGCGTCCGGAACTTGACCGCTATTTCGAGCACGTCCATGATATCCCCGGATGGTCGCGAGGGGGTCCACAAATCCCGCTCGCCTGATGACAAAGGAACGCGCGTGCGTATTCGTTCAGCAGGGCAAACCGACGTAGGGAGAGTTCGCGAGCACAACGAGGACTCGAATCTTCTGAACCCAGCGCTCGGCCTGTTTGTGGTCGCCGACGGCATGGGGGGCCACCTTGGGGGTCAAACGGCCTCATCGTTGGCGGTCAAAACCGTGGGCGAGTACATCAACGAGCACGCCGACGATATTGAGTCGGGCTCGGGAGCGATGCCTTTGGAAAGCTCACCTGTCCCACGCGTGTTGGCCGATGCCGTGCGCGCGGCGTGTGGCGCCATTCACTCCACAGCCCAAGACGATCCGGAGCTGCAGGGGATGGGCACCACGGTGACCGCGATGGTGGTGCACTCTGGACGGGCGTTTGTGGCGCATGTGGGCGACTCGCGCTGCTACTTGCAACGCAAAGAGCGCATCGTGCAGATCACCGACGATCATTCGTTGGTAAACGAGCAGATCAAGGCCGGCTTGCTCACCCGCGAGCAGGCGCGGGCGTCGCGCTTAAAAAACATTATCACCCGCTCGGTCGGCTTCGAAAAAGATGTGGCGGTGGATACCTTTGCGCTGCCCCTCCAGGTTGGCGATCGATTCCTGATGTGTTCCGATGGCTTAGCTAACTTCGTGGACGACACTGAAATGGGCTTAGCCTTAGCCACGATGGGGCTGGACGAAGTCCCAGGCGCCATGATCAACCTAGCCAACGAACGCGGCGGCGACGACAACATCACCGTGCTGTGCGTGGCTGTGGAGGAGTGACAGGATTTTAAAAGACATTTGACCCAGGTGCAGCGGTGCTGCTAGGTAATCGCGGTGTCGAACAAGACTTATACAGTAATGATAGTCCCGGAGCGGTCGTCGCAAGTCCGCCGCTTCATCATTCCGCAAAAACGGCTCGTGCAGTTTGCCCTGGGCGTGCTGGCCGTCGTCGGCGTGAGTCTCTTCATGGCGGTTCACTATTTTTACATGGTGGACCAAGCCTCGGAGAACCGCACGCTGAAGAATGAGAACGTCATTCTCAAAGCGCAAGTACGTCGCGTGCAAGACGAAATTGCCCGCATTGACGGTACGTTACAGCGCATCGATCAGTTCGCCGCCAAGGTGCGCTCGATCACGCAGCTGAACGACCCAGAGCGCAACTTGGCGATAGGTCCGCTCTCGGCCGATGCCAGCAAGCCACCCGAGGTTTTGTACGCGCCGGGTGAACGCATCGACTACGAAGACGAAATCCTCGACTCCAAGTTGGCGCTGCGCTTGGTCGACTCGAAACTCGACCAGATCGAATCCGAGTCGCTCACCCAGGCCTCTAGCATGCGCGAGCTGCATGAGTACTTCGCCGACAACGACGCCTTTTTGGCCACCACACCGTCTATTCGACCGACGCGCTCGAAGCTGCTCACCAGCACCTTCGGTGTGCGCACCGACCCTTACACCAACCACCGCGTGATGCATAAAGGCGTGGACATCGCTGCCGACCATGGTGCCGATGTCGCAGCGCCCGCCGATGGCCTGGTGATCTTTGTGGGCAACCGCGGCGGTTATGGCAAAGCCATCGTCATCGATCACGGTTACGGCATCCAAACGCACTATGGCCACTTGTCGGCCGCCAAAGTGGAAATTGGTCAGAAAGTTCTGCGCGGCCAGGTGATTGGTGGGGTGGGGAACACCGGCCGTTCCACCGGTACGCATCTGCACTACGAAGTCCGTTACAACGGCATCCCGCAGAATCCCGAAAAGTATATCCTCGACTAAGCTCGCAGTTTTCCGCCAAGAATTTGCCGATTTCGTTGGCCCCTGCGTATGATCCACGCAGGATGAATGTATCGTCGCGCCGATTGGTCTTGAGTTCAGCGTCTCCGCGCCGCCGCGCGTTGCTCGAAACTGCGTGCTACGAGGTGGAGGTGCGCGTGCCACGGGCTGATGAGAGCTGGCCTGTGGGGATGAACTCCAAGGACGGCGCCATCGCCATCGCCGAACGCAAGTTGGATGTGTTGGGGTTCACTGACGAATTGGCGCTCTCGGCCGACACCGTGGTGGTGTTAGGCAACGACCAGCTGGGAAAACCCACCAACGAAATCGACGCTAAGCAGATGCTTATGCGCCTGTCGGGACACGTGCACGAAGTGGTCACCGGCTTTTGCGTGTCGCGCGGTGCCCGCAGGCATCGCGAGGCTATCGTCACAAGGGTTTGGTTTCGGCCACTTTCACCTACAGAAATCGAAAGGTACGTGGCCACGGGAGAGCCGTTCGACAAGGCCGGCAGTTACGCGATTCAGGGCCGCGCGGGAGCGTTTGTGCATCGCATTGAAGGTTCGTACACGAACGTGGTCGGCTTGCCGCTTACCGAGGTGTTGGCGGCACTTGAGGCGCTCTCATGAACGTGGCCGTCAACCTCGAAATCGTGCGGGCGCGCATCGAGCGGGCCGCGCAGTCTGCGGGGAGGCCTGTGGACAGCGTGACCTTGGTGGCGGTGGCCAAGCACCAGCCGATCGATAAGCTGTTGGAGGCCTACGAATTAGGCGTGCGCGACTTCGGCGAGAACACCGTGCAAGGACTGGTGGAGAAAGCCGAGCAGTTTGCCGCGCGTGGTTTCGCGGTGCGTTGGCACTTCATCGGACGCCTGCAGAAGAACAAGGTGAACCGGGTGCTGCCGTATTTGGGCCTTT